>CAVCCX010000015.1:0-35298 GCA_963600815.1 Bacteroides uniformis
TCCCGTCCCATGGATTCCTTCCCCATGGAGCAGGGCAGCCTTTTATGATGGCTATTTTCTTATCGAAGCAGATCCGTATTCTCTATTCTGTTGAACATACAATATCCGTCATGGTTATAGACGTCTTTTCGATTGTATGTGAATGGTTTGAGTTTCGAGTCAAGGAATATGCCTCCAGCTTCCAGTACGATGAGTTCTGGAGCACAGGTATCCCATTCCTTAGTCTTGTCTGTGAATCGGATGGAGCAGTCTGCTTCGCCTTTGGCGATGCTGACAGCCTTTGTCGAAGCGCCAAGATAGAGCACCTTGCTGATTCGATCCTTATTCTTATGGATGATTTCTTCTTCGCTTTCCAAATTGTGCGTCTTTGACTGCACCATGATGAGATTTTCTCTTCTAGTAGAGACGTGCAGTCTTTCTTCTTTTTCGTTTTCGACATAATAGGCCCCTTTGTCCTTGATGGCGTAGCTATAGGCGTTCTTGGCTGGTATTCCAACGACGCTGGCAATTGGACGATGGTCTTTTACCAGAGCGATATTGATTCCGAATTCATCATCATGGTTGACGAAATCCTGAGTTCCATCCAAGGGATCGATGATGAAGAGATATTCTTTGTCTAATCGGCTTTCCTCGTCTTTATCTTCTTCGCTGAGCCAGGCGATTTCCTTGAAGGGAGAAAGGATTTTTCGGATGATCTTATTGGATGCAAGGTCTGCTTCCGTCACCGGGGAGAAATCTTCCTTCTGGATGACATGGAAACCTTGCTTATAGATGCGCATGACCTCCTTGCTTGCCTCCTGGCAGGCTTCAATCATAGCTTGGATGACTTTCTCCATCAGTGCACCTCTTCGGCCTTATTGAGGGCTTCAAGGACGTCATCGACCTGATCGAAGGAATCAAGCTGGCAGCCCGAGGCTGGGATATGTCCTCCGCCCTTGAACTGGACAGCGACTTTCTGGACGTTGTATTTTCCGTTGCTTCTTAGTTCGGTACGGATCTTTCCGTTTTCGAGTTCACAGAATTCAGCCCAGATCGGATGGTTCTCCAATAAGGAAATCAGGTTGACCTGGCTTCCGGCTTCCTGTTCGTTCATGCCATACTGTTCATAGTCTTCCTTTCTCACGAGGAAGTAGCTGACCTTTCCCGAGAAGCGGAAATGGCTATAGACGAAGGACTTGAAGCGAAGTTTTCTTTCGGACTGGACATAGAGGCTGTCATAGACAAAATGAGTATCCGCTCCGCTTTCGACGAGCGTCTTGGCGACTTGGAAAGTCTCTGGATCGGAATAGAATCGGAATCGATCGGTATCGGTAATCAATCCTAGGAAAAGATAGGTTGCAGCTTCCTTTGGAATCCTATGATAGCGTGAAAGGAGGCATTTGGTGATGACGTAGGTGGCAGAGGGAGCGGAAGTATCACGGACGATAGGATAGTCAAAGGGCTCGCTTTTTTCGTGATGGTCGATGCAGACGATGTTGCTGCTTAAACGGATTCTCTGGTCTTCGACTCGTGCCATGCCAGAAAGATCGACCATGACACATAAAGACTCCTGAATTGTCTTCTCATCGACAATATCGCTATCCTCGACAAAGGAGACGAAGGAAGGATGGCTTCCGACGCCATAGACTTTCTTTTCCGGGAAGAGGGCACGGAGTGCGTTTCTTAAGCCCAAGACAGAGCCAATGCAATCGCCATCGGGATTGACGTGACCGAAGAGAACAAGGCTATCGGCCTGTTCGATGCGGGAAAAGACTTCTTCGATTTCTTTTTCGAAATAAGACATAGATGATTCTCCTTTTTATGTGATAAAAAGCCCAATCTCTTGGGCTTATCGACTCTTAGTTGTTTTCTTCGTATTCCTTTTCGAGGTTGACAGCATCGCTATCGGTATCAGATTCTTCGCCGAGTTCTTCTTCCTGATCATCCGAACGGGAAGAAACTTCATCATCATCGGAGACTTCTTCGCCATCTTCATCGACGGCCTTCGGACTTTCTTCTTCCTCATCCTTGTATTCATCAAGGGAATAGACTTCGTTCATGTCGATATGGATGTCTTCGAACTTTTCGTGTTCACGTAAAGCCCAGGTGTTGTTCTCCTTGATGACAAAGCGGCCATCCAGCGTGAGGTCGGTATAGAAGCGGGAAGCGCGGTTGATGAGTTCCTCTTCATCGGTCAGGCCGATTTCAGCACCGACTTCCTGAAGAAGTTCGGCAAAGGCGACCGGCTTGAAATTTTTGCCCTCGGCTTCATAGCGGCTATTCAGCTTCTCGTAGGCAGTTTGGACTAATGATGTTTTTGACATATTGGAATTTCTCCTTTTTTCTTTCTTTTTGATATGACACAATTCACATTAAACTACAACATGGAAAATAGCAAGAGGCAATCAATCTTTTTTCTCGCTGGAGACCATTCTCTCCGGTGCGGAGACGGCGATGAGATCGAGCGCATTGGCTAAAACATTTTTGCAGGCTTCGACCAATCCGAGTCTTTCTTCTGTCAGAACCTTGTTCGAATCGTCGATGACACGGCACTTGGAATAGAATTCATTGACGCTCTGGCTCAGGGTGTGGATGTAGTTGGTAATCTTATAGGGTTCGTTTTCACCAACGGCGGCAGAGACGACATTTTCATAGTCCTTGAGAAGGAGAAGAAGATTCTTTTCGCTGTCGCTCGACAAGAGATCAGATTCATAATCCAGCGGGAAGAAGTCTTTTCCGTTGTTCAGGATGCCGCAGAGACGGGCGTGGGTATATTGGGCATAATAGACCGGATTTTCGCTTCCGAGGGTATTGGCTAGGTTGATATCGAAATCAAGATGGCTGGAGGCGCTTCTCGAGACGAAGAAATAGCGGATGGAATCAACGCCGCATTCTTCCACGAGCTCCTTCATGGAGATGGCATTTCCAGTTCTCTTGCTCATCTTGTATTCTTCGCCGTCCTTGAAGAGACGGACCATCTGGATGAGAAGGACGTTCAGATGATCAGGATTGTGTCCGAGATCTTTCTGGGATGACTTGATTCTTGCGATATAGCCATGGTGATCGGCACCGAACAGGTCGATGAGAAGATCGTAGCCACGGCTAAATTTGTCATTGTGGTAGGCGATATCCGGAAGAAGATACGTGTAGGAACCATCGGATTTGACCAAGACACGGTTCTTGTCATCGCCATCTTTCTTCGTATCGAGCCATAAGGCGCCATCTTCCGTGTAGCAATACGGCTTGAGCTTCTCTAAGACAGCGGCGACATCTCCACGGTCACGGATAGCTTTTTCGGAAGTATAGACATCTTGATCGACCCGGAATTCATGAAGGTCCTGCTTGATGGCGTCAAGCAGTCTTTCTCCGCCGAATTTCTTGAAATCATCAAGATGACTCTTTGGATTCTCGACATAGGCATCTCCGACCTTTTCCTTGAGTTCCTTGGCCAGGCGGATGATCTCTGGACCATGATAGCCATCTTCCGGCATGGCATAGGTGTGAATAGAGAATTCCTCAAGATAGCGGACCATCAGGGATTCGGCAAGATGATCCATCTGGCTTCCGGCATCATTGACATAATATTCTCTTGTGACGTCATAGCCGGCTTTTTTATAAAGACGGGCAAGGCAATCGCCGATGGCGGCACCTCTCGCATGGCCAAGATGCAAGGTTCCTGTCGGGTTGGCGGAGACATATTCGATGTTGACTTTCTTTCCTTTTCCGATGGAAAGATCGCCATAATGTTCCTTTTCCTCGATGATTTTCTTGATGACCTGGCCTAAGGAATCTGCCTTGAGGAAGAAGTTCAGAAATCCAGGTTTGACTGCCTCGACTTTCTCAACTCCATCGAGGGAGAATTTGCTAGCGATTTGCTCAGCTAGGGCAAGCGGAGCAAGATGGGCCATCTTGGCTTTCTTGAAGGCGATATTGCTGGCATAGTCGCCATGATCACGGTTGTCGGAGGGCGTCAGGGTGATTTCCTCTTTTCTGGCATCGATGTTGAGTTCCGAAAGAACCTTCAGGATGCTTTCCGTTATGTTTTCTTTGATATCCATATGTGTACCTCTAATCTTTTATGAGAAGAACCTGGCTATAGACGACCACGGCTTTGCTGTTTCCCACAGCATCGAGATGTTCGCCGGTATTGCAGGATAAGCCGATTCGATCGACTGGAATCGATAGAAATTGGGATAGGTTCTCCTTGATTTTCGTTCTATAGGGGAGAAGTTTTGGCTTTTGAAGAAGGATATCGACGACCACATTGCTGATCGAATAGCCTTCTTTTTTCATTTCGCTGAGAGCAAACTGAAGGATGATGAGGGAGTCAAGCTGCTCTGTCTCTTTTTTGTTGTCCGGGAAATAATACCCGATGTCTTCTTTTCCGAGAGCGGAAAGAATGGCGTTGGAAAGGGAATGGAGAAGAACGTCGCCATCCGAATGGGCTTTGATGTGCAAATTACCGACAACCGGAACTTTCCCTAGAAGGAGGAAGGAATCCTTGATTTCCTCAAGTTCATGGATGTCGTAGCCAAATCCAGTTCGTATATCCATTTTTTTACTTTTTCTTGGCTGCGGAGCGGATGAAAAGAATGTCGCCATCCTTCACGATGTAATCTTTTCCGACAGTCATCATCTTTCCGGCTTCCTTGACCTGGAGTTCGCTTCCATAGGCGATCAGGTCATCATAGGAATAGACTTCGGCCTTCAGGAAGAATTTTTGGAAATCCGTATGGATGACACCGGCGCATTCCGGAGCGCTCATGCCTTCATGGAATGTCCAGGCACGGACTTCATCTTCACCGCCGGTGAAGAAGGTTCTCAGTCCAAGGATGTGATAGGCAGCCATGGTAATCTTGTCAAGACCGGTCATCGTTGTTCCAAGGGAGGAAAGATAGTCCTGTCTGTCTTCATAGGAAACTTTGGAAAGTTCCTCTTCGATGAGGGCAGAGACAGGGATGCACTCCGCATGATGCTCGGTAGCGAAATCAGACAAGGCCTTGTAGTATTTGTTCGCCATCGGGTTGGCATAACTTTCCTCATCGACATTTCCGACATAGATGATCGGCTTGGCCGTAATCAGGTTGAAATCCTTCAGGAAGGCTTTTTCGTCGAAGGAGAGTTCGATATCGGAGGCCATCTTTTCATTTTCCATGCCCGAGATGAGCTTATGGAGGCATGAGACTTCCGTCAGTCCATTCTTGTCCTTGGTCGTCAAGGCTTTTCTTTCAACTTTCTCGAGTCTCTTTTTCAGGACATCGATATCTGAAAGGATAAGTTCGAGATTGATTTCCATCGCATCGCTGACAGGGTCGACCGGTCTTCCGTTGTAGGAAATAATCTCTGGATTCTCAAAGCAGCGCACAACATGGATGATGGCATCGGTATTGCGGATATTTCCCAAAAACTGGTTGCCTAAGCCTTCGCCCTTGGATGCACCTTTGACTAAGCCGGCGATATCGGTGAATTCGAAGGTGGCATGGACGGTTTTCTTCGGATGGAAGATTTCGACTAATTTGTCGACTCTTGGATCATTGACTTCGACAACACCTGTATTGGGTTCGATGGTCGCAAAAGGATAGTTTTCTGCCAACACATTTCCATTCGTGATGGCATTGAATAAAGTTGACTTGCCAACGTTGGGTAAGCCAACGATTCCTGTAGTTAAACTCATGATGATGACCTCTAAAAATGCACAAAAAAAGTAACGCTTATATATTATATATATAAATATAATTATTTCAAATAATGGACCGCTTTCTTTCTAGACTTTTCTTATTCAGATGTGGTTGTGTGTCCTATGACATAAACATTCGTATCTTCGCCTGGAAGAAGATTCGAAAGAATGCTTCCATCAGAAAGAGTGAGCGAAGTATAGTTTCCAATCAAGTTCTTGATTTCATCAAGATAATCATTCAGTTTTCCATTTGGAAGGACATGGAGTTTCTTATTAGATTCTGTTTCTCCTTCATAGAAGAAGGTCAGAACGATGGACTTGGTCATCTTTCGATAGAGATCAAGCGTGTTGATGTTCACGTGATTGGATTCCAAGGAGAACGGGAAGGATGTTTTTTTCGTCAGGGATGAATCGGAGAAAAGTCCATCGTAGAGATAGACATCATTCTCTTTTGTATAGGAATCACGAAGGGTTGAGAAATCTTTTTCGGTCAGATTTCCCTGATCGAAATAGGCCTCTAAAGAGAGAGTCTCTTCTTCGCTATAGGTGGATGAAGTGTTGATGTAGGTATGGATGATGGCTTTCGAGCGATAATCGAATTTTGCATAGACATCGAGATTGGTTTTCGGCATTTCGGTGTCAGACAGATCGACTTGCTTGTTGGATGAGTCGTAGGTATAGAATGATGAGAAACATAAGGACTCATCATTGACCTTGTTCTTGAAGGCAGCAAGCGTGGCTGAAAAATCCTTCTTCGGCTCAAAGATATATTCTTCATCCGGATATTCCTCCCGGGTGTAGTTATCTGGAAAATCATAGTGGAGATTCAAGGTCGGGTATTCATCATAGACAGCCGTCAAGGTGATGTCTTCTCGAGGAAGCTTATCGGACTTGAAATTGAATTCCTTATCATCGAGCGTGAAGTATTTAAAGGAATGATTCTCTTTTGTCGGCGTGCGTGCCTTGAGGAATTCATTTCCCAAGACATCATCGGAATAATAGGTATCGATGACTTCACTTTCCTTGGAGCCGACCTTTCCGCCCTGGTAATCCAGAGTGATCTTGATTCTGTTATCCCATTTGATGTAGAGATCCAGATCGGATGTGGAAATCGTCGAATCCAGAGAGAAGAACTGCGTCAGTTCCTGGTTTTTATAGAACCCTTTGAATCTCTTCTCCTTCGTGTCGGAAGGATAATAATAGGCGTCGCTTATCATCGAATAGTCGATTCCAAGATTCGTTTTCAGAATCGAGGTCAATTCGTCTTCAATCGAGTCTTTTCCTTGGAAAGAATAATCTTCCATTCCATCGATATTGAAATGGATTGTTATCGTTGGATCTGGGATGTAATAGGCATATAATGTGATGGTTTTATCCAAGAGGAATTCCATTCCATTTTTGAATGCTGTATCGAACTGATAGACGCCTTCCTCCTTGGTGGTGTCGAGCTGATAGTGCGTCGTATTGTTTTCATCCTTGCTGGAGGAAAGAGGGTATTTCGAATACCAGTATTGGAAGTTGAGATGGGATGAATGGACATCGACGCTCGGAAGATAATCAACGGATGCAAGTTCCTTGGAGGCATAGCCGCTCAGAGTATTGCCTGAAAAATTCTCGCTTTCATATTTCGGAGCGACGAGTTTGCAGTCTTTTCCTTCTCCACCCAATTCGAACTGGATGGTGACCAAAGGTTCGAAATAGGCATAGAATGTGTCGCTCCCATAGGGGTAGTAATAATAGGACTGACCATTCTCTTCGAGTTTCTTGTTGATGACGCGATAGGAGCCATCCTTTTTCTTTTCCCGCCATCCGACGAAGAAATAGCCTTCCTTGACTGGGTTGGGAATTTCCTGCTTGACCGGTGTTCCGGCCTCACCGACCAAATAGTTCGTCGAAAAAGATTCGTCTGTGAAGTTTCCGCCTTCCAACTCGAAAATGATCTTGCCTGTATAGGCATTGCTGCAGGACGATAATGGCAGAAGCAGAGTGAAGAAAAAGACGAGCGAGAAACTTGTTTTGTTTTTCATTTCACCAATTATAGCAAAAAAAGAGATACGAAAAAAGGGCTCGATGAGCCCTTTATGAACTAATGGGAATGATGGAAAGGTTTCTTTCCGGCTGGACGCTCAGGTCTTTCGACATAGCCTTCCGGCTTTGGAAGGACTTCGCGATGGGAAACATCGATTCTTCCTTGGGCATCCACACCCGTGACGATGACCTTGATGGTATCGCCGAGCTTGCAGACATCCTCGACTTTTTCGACGCGGTTCCATCCGAGCTTGGAGATGTGGCAGAGAGCATCGGTGCTTCCATAGAGACGGACAAAGGCACCATAGGTCTCGACACGGACAACCTTGGCATCGAAGACATCGCCGACGTTGACTTCCCTGGCAATATCCATGACGAGGTCGTAGGCTTTCTCGATCATCTCCTTTTTGACGGAGTAGATGATGACTCTTCCATCGTCATTGATATTGATCTTAACTTCCTTGTTGCATTCATCGATGATGCCATTGATGACCTTGCCCTGGGATCCGATGACTTCTCTGATCTTGTCAGGGTTGATATTGAATCTCTTCATCTTCAAGGCATATTCAGACAATTCCTGTCTCGGCTCCGGGATGGCAGCGAGCATGACATCGAGAATCTGCTTTCTGGCTGGCTTGGCCTGATAGAGGGCTTCTCTTAGGACGTCGAATGTGATGCCGCGAATCTTGATATCCATCTGGAGAGCGGTGATGCCGTTGGGCGTACCAGCGACTTTGAAGTCCATATCGCCGAGGTGGTCTTCCATACCCTGGATATCGGTGAGAATCGTATACGGATGATTTCCATCAAGAGGACCGGAGGTGATAAGACCCATGGCAATGCCAGAGACAGGAGCCTTGATCGGGACACCGGCATCCATCAAAGACATGCAAGAAGCGCAGATGGAAGCCTGAGAGGAGGAACCATTGGATTCGCAGACATCGGCCACACAGCGGATCGTGTAGGGGAATTCTTCTTCATCCGGGATGACATAGCTCAAGGCTCTTTCGCCTAAGTTGCCATGACCGATTTCTCTTCTTCCTGGCGTACCCATTCTGCCCAATTCACCGACAGAGAAAGGCGGGAAGTTGTAGTGATGCATCCATCTCTTGGAGGTTTCACCGGTGATGTTGTCCAATAACTGGGCCTCATCGAGATCACCTAATGTACAGGAGGACATGACCTGGGTCTGTCCACGGGTGAACAAGGCGGAGCCGTGGGCTCTTGGAAGAAGATGAACCTGGGCGTCAAGAGGACGGATTTCATCGACTTTTCTTCCATCCGGACGGACTTTGTCGACCGTGATGAGGCGTCTGACTTCATCGCGGACAACCTGTTCAAGGACTTCCTTGGCTTCATTGACAGCCAAATCGTGAGCCTGCATGGTCTCATATTTTTCGCCGGTGAGGAAGTTGGCCTTATCGACAAGGTCGATGACTTCTTTCTCAAGGGCATCGATGGTATTCTGTCTTTCAAGTTTATCGAAGATGGAAACGGCTTTGGTGATTCTCACCTGCTGGGTTTCACTTTGGCCTTCGCTGACATAGTTGAGGCACTTGTTCTTGAAGGCTTCATCGATATGGTAGATGTTGAGCGGACGTTTTTCTTTTCCGACTTTGCTGACGATTTCCTTCTGGAAGGCGCAAAGCTTCTGAATGGCTTCAAAACCAGCCTTCAAGGCATCGAGCATATCATCTTCGCTGACTTCCTGGGCACCGGCTTCGACCATATTGATGGCCACATCGGTACCAGCGACAGAAAGATCGATATCGGATAATTTCATTTCTTCTTCAGTCGGATCGATGACGAACTGTCCTTTGATTCTTCCGACGTGGACACCGGCAATCGGTCCTTCGAATGGAATATCGGAGATGCACAAAGCCAAGGAAGCACCGAACATGCCAGCCATGTCTGGGCAGGCGGTCGGATCGGCACTCATGACAGTGCAGGTGACCTGGGTTTCATTGACATATCCTTCCGGGAACATCGGACGGATCGGACGGTCGATCAGACGGGAAATCAGAGTTTCTCTTGTGGACTGTCTTCCTTCTCTTCTCAAGAAACTGCCCGGAATCTTTCCAGCGGCATACTGTCTTTCGAAATAGTTGATGGTGAGTGGGAAGAAATCCTGACCTAATTTTGCTTCTTTCGCACCACAGGCAGCGCATAAGACGGCTGTGTCGTTGAAGCGCACAAAGACAGAGCCATCAGCCTGCTTTGCGATTTCTCCAGTTTCTACGGTCAATGTCTTTCCGTAGAAGTCGAGAGTGAACACGTTTTTTGACATTTCTTTACCTCGTTTTTAATGAATTCATTTATGTATTTTATCATATTGTCCAGAAAATCGAGTGAAAGAATTTCTTGAGGATGGAAATTCCTCTCAGGAATGGTCTTTTTTGGTGTCTGGGATCATAAAAAATGAGCAAAAGAAGGGACAAAGAATGTTTTCACTTGTGTTTTCTTTTTTTCGCATCTTCTATCTTGAAGGAAGAAAAACTATAATAGGAACGTTGTTTTTGAAACCGAGGAGAGATACATATGGGTGCTATTCGAAGAGATTTGGAACAGTTGTTTTCGATGCTTTCGGAAAGGGAAGCCAAGGAACATATCTGCAATGTCTTGAGCTATGATATGGAGACGGCCGCTCCGAAAGGCGGAATGGAGCAGGATGCGGATAATATTTCTGCCCTCCAGTCGGAAATCTTCAAGATGAAGAAGAATCCGGACTATATTTTTGCCATACATAAATTGCAGCATACGACGGATTTCGATACCCTGGATGTGTGGTCGAAAAGACTCATTGTTCTTTTGCATCGTGAACTCGAACAGCAAAAAGGTATCTCTCAGAAACTAGACCACGAGGCCAATGTCCTTTTCAGCAAGGCCTACATCACCTGGCTGAAGGCGAAGGAAGACAATTCCTATGATGAATTCAAGGACACGCTCAAGCAGATTGCCGAGATGGAAAGAAAACTGGTGGAGGCTCGTTTCTCCACATCGGAAAATGCCTATGATGTCTTGCTTTCCGATTATGAATATGGTTTCACGACCAAGGATCTCGACGTCTTCTTCGATGAACTCGAAAAAGGAATTGTTCCGCTTTATCGTGCCATCCGCATGAGCAAATATACCCCTAGACACGACTTCCTCAACCGAAAGATTCCGCTTGCCAAGCAGGAAGAATTTTCCCGCTATCTTTTGAAGTTCAATGGCTTTGATTTCGACCGCGGTTCGCTTTCGACCACGGAACATCCCTTCACTGCCCAACTCGGCAAGGATGATGTCAGAGTCACGACGAAATATTTCGAAGACAATTTCATTTCGAATATGTATTCCGTCATCCATGAAGGAGGTCACGCCCTCTTTGGACAGAATATTCCAAAGGAAGTCTATGCCTACCATATCGGAGAAGGCTCCCTGAGCATGGCAAAACATGAATCGGTTTCCCGTCTCTATGAGAATGTCATTGGAAGAAGCAAGGAATATATTCATGCAATTTATCCATATTTCCATGAATTGTTCAAGGATGAATTATCCGATGTGACAGAGAAGGACTTTTATGAAGGGGTCAACTATATTGATGAAAACAATGCGCTGAGGACCGAGGCGGATGAATTGACCTATACGCTTCACATCATCATACGATATAAGCTCGAAAAGGAAATCATGTCCGGCAAGGCCGACTATGATACGCTCAACCAGAAATGGAATCAGATGTATCATGACTACTTCGGAATCGACATCAAGGATGATGCACACGGCATTCTCCAGGATGTTCACTGGAGCAGCGGATTCGGCTATTTCCCGACTTATGCGATGGGAAATGCCATGAACGTCATGTATTTCAAAAAGATGGATGAGGCAATCGGCTTTTCCAAGACGGTCAAGGCCGGAAAAATGGATACAGTCCTCTCCTGGCTGAGAGACAATGTGTTTGCCAAGGCTCCATTATTGGATACCAAGGATTGGATCAAAGCTTTGACCGGAGAGGAATTCTCCGCGAAGGCCTATGTCGACTATCTGACGGAGAAATTCACGAAAATCTATCATGTGACGAAAACAGACCTGAAGAAGGCCATGAAGGGAGAATGAGAAATGCAGCATTTCAATGGGAAGTTTGACCAACTGAAGGATGCCGAAATCCAGACACCCGAAAAAGACGACATCATCAAGGAATTCACTCTGATCGATGAGAAAATCGCTTCCGCTTCCTCTGCGAAGGAAGTCATCGAAGGCGTGAAGTGCTTCTTTGAGAAATACGATGATTTATCCACCATCATCTCCCTTGTGAATTTTCATCACACCATCAACACGGCTGATGAGAGATATTCCGCCCTTCAGGATCTGCTTGATGAAATTCTTCCCTCGATTGAGGAAAGCATCCATAAGGTGAATCAGGATATTTATTCAAGCACCTATAGAAAAGAACTCGAAGAGGAATTCGGAACACTCTATTTCCGTCAGATCGAACTTTCCTTGAAGACCTTCTCCAAGGAAATCATTCCGGACCTGGTGGAAGAGAACAAGGAAGTCTCTGAATATGTTCGTCTGACCTCCTCTGCCCAGATCGAATTCGAGGGCAATGTCTATTCTCTCTCCCAGATGGGAAAATTCACGACGTCCCTTGACCGTGAGACGAGAATCGCTGCTTCAAAGAAGGCGATGGATTTCTATAAGGAAAACGATGAGAAAATCGGTGCCATCTATTCTTCGATGATCGAAACGAGAACGAGAATCGCCAAGAAATTGGGCTATGAGAATTTCGTTCAGCTCGGCTATGACAGAATGGGAAGACTCGATTGGTTTCCAAAGGATGCCGAAGAGTATCGGAAAAAGATTCTGAAATACATCGTTCCGCTTTCCAATGAGATTCGAAAGCAGCAGAAGGATCGCTTAGGCTATAAGGAAGACACGAGAAGCGCGGACTACAACATCTTCTATAAGACAGGAAATCCAACCCCGAAGGGAAGCGCAGATGACCTGATCGAAAATGCAAGAAAGATGTATAAGGAACTCTCTCCTCTTGCGAGCAAGTATTTCGATTTCATGATTGACCATGGCTGCATGGATGTTCTTGCCAAGAAGAACAAGGCCGGTGGCGGATATATGGATTATATTCCGGGATTGAAGACTTCCATCATTTTTTCCAATTTCAATGGGACAAGCGGAGATGTCGATGTCCTGACCCATGAATTCGGTCATGCCCTGCAGGGATTCCTCGGGGCCGAGACGACTTTTGTCCCGGCTTATCGAACCCCGGGAATGGAATGTGCGGAAATGCATTCCATGTCGATGGAATTCCTTACCTATCCCTGGATGCATCTCTTCTTCAAGGAAGATACAGAGAAGTATCTCTATCAGCATCTTTGTGAAGCCATCACCTTTATCCCGTATGGATGCATTGTGGATGATTTCCAGACACGATGCTATGAGCATCCGGAATGGAGCCATCAGGAAAGAAAGGCCTATTGGAGAAAAATCGAACTCGAATATCTTCCCTATCGCGAATACAAGGACAATGATTTCCTTTTCTCCGGCGGCTTCTGGGAAAGACAGGCACACATTTTTGAGAATCCGCTCTATTATCTTGACTACACCATCGCCCAGGTCGTCTCCTTGGAATTCTTTGTGGAATCAAGGGAAGACTTCAAGAAAGCCTTTGAGAAATATATCGCCTTTGACCGCTTGGGTGGAAAATATCCATTCCGTGAGCTTCTCAAGAAAGCAGGAATCCGCAATCCTCTGGATGGTGACACCCTGAAGGATGTCTCCAAGGAAATCTTCGATTATCTTTCGACCTTCGATTTATCCACAATCGATCGCTAATGCAAACAAAAAGAGGCAGAAAGACAATTCTGTCTTTGATGCCTCTTTTGCATTTCGTGAAAATCAGAGAGTCGGATATCTTTGCGCATTTCCCTTGAACGGATTCAGGAAACCCATATTCAGGTAGGAATTGTATTTCAGGACGGCCTTATTGTAGGTATAGTAGGGTGAATGGCGGTCATTGGAATCCGTATAGAGATTGGCATTCAGTTCCTGATCGAGGGAAGCGTATTTTCCTAGAAGCTTCTTTTCCTTGATGTATTTGCAATAATAGATGATGAGGAAATCGTTCATGCCTTTGACCTTGGCAAGATCGACAGGAATCTTTTCGAACTCCTTTTCGACTTCCAAAGTGGATTCGACCATATTCTTCGGAAGGAATCTTCCATCATCTTCCATGGTCTTCTTGGCCTTGAGAATCACTTCGTATCTTTCCTTTTCCTTGGGAATGATCTGCTCAAAAAGCGCATAGGCTTTCTTTTGGGCATTCTTCATCAGCATATGGATGATCCAAGCGGAGCAGAGATAAACAAGAATCAAACCACCGAAGACGACAACATAGATCCACCAATCCATAATCATGACCTCCAAACGGAAACTATTATAACTGAGATTCTTTCTTTTTTCTATGTGAAATGGTCTTCTGATATGAATTGTTCAAGAAGATAACATTTTACTATTGGGGAAAACTTGCTTAGAATACTACTGCTATGAAAAAAACACTTCCATTTGAAATCCTTTATCAGGATAAAGACATCATCGCCGTCAAAAAGAAATCCGGTCTTCTCACTATCGGAACAGACAAGGACAAAGAACACAATCTCTATCATTATGTCCGTGAATACTGCAATCTCCACCGACAGAAAATCTATATCGTCCATCGATTGGACAAGGATACTTCGGGAATCGTCCTTTTTGCCAAATCCTATGAACTGAAAGAAAAGATACAGAAAGCCTTTGAGGACCGTGCCGTCGAAAGAAAATACGAGGCGGTCGTCCGTGAGAAGCTTCCCCTGGGCCTTTCAAGAAAAGTGGTCCAATATCTTTTCTTCGATAAAAGAAGCGGACGCGTCTTTGTCACCGATGATCCAAAGAAAGGATTGGATGCGATCACGATCGTCAAGACGAACAATCATCTTGATATCGGAACTGCCTTGGATATAAAAATCGAGACAGGAAGACAGAATCAGATCCGTCTGGCTTTGGTTTCTCTTCATTACACCCTGATCGGCGATCAGAAATACGCCCATGATGAAGCGAAGAAGATGCTTTTGAATGAATATTCATTGAAGCTTCCTTCCTCTCTTCCCTTGAAGAAGACAAGTTTTGAAATGAAGCCTTTGTGGCTCTGCAAGAAAGAAGACTGAGATATGGTTATTACGTTGGTTGTAGATCTTTATGGCGTGAAAAACAATGGAACGACGGTGACGGCGATGCGAACAGCGGAAAATCTGATGGCCTTAGGCCATGAGGTCAGAGTCATCGCCTATGTTCCGGATGATGTGAAAGAAGAATCTCTTCATGGCGTGAAGCTTTTGCGTTGCAGGAAGGCGGTTGTCTATGGTTTTGAATGGCTGATTGAATCCCAGGGATTCACCTTCGGAAAGACGACGCCGGAAGAGATTGCCTCCTTCATCAAGGGAAGCGATGTCGTTCATCTGATGTTTCCATTTCCATTGGAGAATATGGTGAGGAAGGTTGCCAAAGTCATGTCGATCCCAGTGACTGGTGCCTATCATCTCCAACCGGAGAATATCACCTATACGATTCATTTAGGCAAGGCCAAGGGCGTCAATGCCTTTGTGTATTCTCTCTTCAGGAAATGGCTCTACCGCTATATCCGCACCATCCATACCCCGAGTCTCACAATGAAGAAAGAAATGCTCGATCATCATTATAAGGGCGACATCCATGCCATTTCCAATGGCGTGAGTCCTTTCATGCACGTGATCGAAACTGAAAAACCAAAGGAATATCAGGATAAATATGTCATCGTCATGGTGGGAAGACTCTCTGGAGAGAAAAGACAGGATCTCATCATCAAAGCGATTGGAAAAAGCAAATACAACGAGAAGATTCAACTGATTCTCTGTGGAAAAGGACCGAAGGAGAAAACCTATCTTCTCTTGTCAAAGAAATATCTGAAGAATCCTCTGCAAATCAAATTTGTCAGCCAGGAGGAACTCAGAAAGATTCTCAACTGGGCTGACTTGTATGTCCATTCCTCGGATGTCGAGAGCGAGGCCATCGCCTGCATCGAGGCTTTCAGCTGTGGAGCCGTACCGGTCATCTCGAATTCACCCTACACGGCAACGCGCTTCTTCTCTTTGGATGAGCACTGTCTTTTCGAGGCTGGGAATGCGCAATCTTTGCGCGAACGTATTGAGTTTTTTATCGAAAATCCGGAATATAAAGCGATACTTGCTCCAAAATATATTGAGTTCTCAAAAGGCTTTGCCGTGAAGGACAAAGCCGAGGAACTTTCCAAGATGATGGAACTGGAAATTCAGAGGGACAAGGAAGACAAGATGCTTCATCGCACCTATTATTCCTCAAAGAAGGAGAATCGGCAGCTGAGAAGAATCGCCAAAAAGGCTCATATCGAGAATCCATACATCGTCGAAAAGGATATCTATCATTCAAAATAGGCTATTTCGTGATTTTCTTGATGACATCAATGACCTGCTTTTTGAGTTCGCTTTTTTCGCCGTCTGAGTGAAGGATGTAGTCGAGTTGATCCTTGTGTGCGTCATAGGAATTCAGATTGTTGAAGAAGACGCGGTTTGGATCATCGCCTCTTTCTAGGAGATGTTCTTTCTGCTTGATTGTCTCGACGCCGACGATGAACGGGAAGAGATCATCCATCTTGGCATCGAAGAGGACCGGCATTTCAAAAATCTTATTCTTTCCATTGTTTTCGATGGTGAAATCATTGATTTTCTCTCGCAGTCTCTTATAGAGGAAGGAGAGGTATTTTCTTTTGAAGGATTTGTCATTTTTCAATTTTTCAGTGATGACTTTCTTGTCGAGCATCGGTGTGAATAAAGAGGGGAAGAAATGCCTGAGTTCCTTCAGGAAGTCTTTCTCCTGATACATCTTGTGGATTTCATCATCTGCGGAGAATAAGAGGAATCCTTCTTCCCTGAAATAGGAAGCGGCCAGTGATTTTCCGCTGGCAATTTTTCCAGTGATGGCAACATCGATTCCTGTCTTCTGACAATAGGGACAGTATTCCGTCCCTCTCTGTCCGACCTGCCTTTTTTCGATTTTATGATGACAGACTTCACAGGGCTGGCCTTTTCTGGAATAGACTTTCAGAAGATTCTGGAAGGATCCGGATTCGTCGATTTTGGCATGATAGCTTCGGATGGTCGACCCGTTTTTCTCGATGGCCAGGGAAAGGATTTTCTTAGAAGAGGATAAAAGAGCAGAGCACTGTTCTTCACTCAGTGCGCTTCCCGGAAGAAAAGGAGAGATTTTTGCATCAAAAAGAATTTCATTGGCGTAGATATTTCCAATGCCGGACATGATGCTTTGGTCAAGAAGCAATTCCTTGACCATCTTATGAGAATGGCTGTATTTTCGATAGAGTTCCTCTTGCGTGATGTTAAATGGTTCTTTTCCAAGATGACTCAGCGGTCCTCTTTCTCCCTCATGGAGATATTCGATGATTCCGAATTTTCTAGTGTCATAAAAGGCAAGGCCATTCTCCTCGTTCTCGAAAGGGAAAAAGGCGGAAAGATGTTTTTCATTTTTTGTCATGCTGTTGACGATGTAGAGTTTTCCTTCCATTCGAAGATGGAAAAGAAGATATCTCTCCTCGCTCAGATGGATCAGAAGAAATTTTCCTTCTCTCGAAAGAGAAAGAATCTTCTTTCCTTTCAGAGAGGAAAAATCCATCTCATCGGTCTGAAGGGCTTTTTTCACATAGAGGATCGGTGTTGCAAAGGTTCTTCCGATGAGTTCTTTTTCTAATACACGTCGGATGGTTTCGACTTCGGGCAATTCAGGCATATCAGTGGGCCTCGTACCAGGTGAAAGCGGCATTTCCGTCGACTTCGAGCGGAACAGACAGGCTCATGGCGGAATCCATGGTGGATTTCAGAAGCGGCGTGATGATTTCGAGTTCTTCTTTTGGAACCTTGAAAATCAGTTCATCGTGAATCTGAAGGATGATTTTTGTCTTGTAGTTCTTCAGGACTTCGGCACACTTGATCATGGAAACCTTCATCAGGTCAGCGGCGCTGCCCTGGATGACGGAATTCGTAGCTGCACGCTCGGAGAAACTTCTCAGGGCATGGTTTGTCGAATTGATGTCCTTGAGATATCTTCTTCGATTGAGGATCGTGGTCACATAGCCGTTCTTTCTTGCCTTTTCGATGCAGTCCTTCTGGAATTCGTCGATGCCGATGAAGGCCGTCTTGAATTGCTCAATCAATTCCTTGGCTTCCTTTGAGGAGATGGAAAGCTGATTGGCAAGTCCATAGGCGGAGATGCCATAGACGATTCCGAAATTCACGGCCTTGGCCTTTCTTCTCATTTCCGGTGTCACTTCTTCGAGTGGCACATGGAAGACACGGCTAGCGGTGGAGCGGTGGATATCGTTTCCTTCCTTGAAGATTTCCTGGAGGGCCTGAATGTTGGCAACATGGGCAAGCATTCTCAGCTCAATCTGTGAATAGTCCAAGGAGAGAAGATAGAATTCATGATTTGGATAGAAGAAGGCCTTGCGGATGCTTTTTCCTTCTTCGTTTCGGATGGCGATGTTCTGAAGGTTCGGTTCCGACATGGAAAGTCTTCCCGTGGCCGTCAAGGCCTGGTTATAGAGAGCATGAATCTTCTGATCTTCCTGGATATGCTCGGGGAGAGCCGTGGTATAGCCGTTGACGAGCTTGGAATAGAGACGGTATGTGATGATTTTCTCGATGATCGGGCTATCATGGATGTGGGCTTTCAAGACTTCGATGGATGTTCCTTTTTCGCCCTTGTTTCTTTCAAGATGCAAATCTGTGAACAGGACGTTTTCCAATTGCTTCGGGGAATTGATATTGAAGGTCTTTCCTGCAATTTCATAGATTTCCTTTTCGAGGGAAGAGAGGATTTTGGAATATTCATCATTGATCTCACTGAGTGTTTCCTTATCGATCGGGAAGCCTTCGATTTCCATGCCGGCGAGAAGATTCGCCAAAGGAATTTCGACATTCGTCAAAAGATTGCTTTCTTCATTTTTGGCGATTCTTTCTTTCACGTTCTCACGGATATCAGCAACAAGGCTGCACATCTGATAGGCGATGTTTTCCTTTGTGTCGTAGGGGATTTCATAGCTGTTGAAGATATCTTCTTTTTTCTGACCGCAGTCGGGATCAAGAAGATAGGTTGCCAAAAAGAGATCGAAATCAACGCCCTTGATGGCTTCAAACTGATAGCGATGAAGAAGGACAAGAAGTCCTTTCAGGTCATAGACGGAAAGATTCTTGTCCTTCGCGAGGAAAGCCTTGAAAGAATCATCTTTTTTGGCATCCTCCATACGGAGGACATAGGTCTTATCCTTTGTGGAAAAGACAAAGGAATAGAGCTGAGAAGTATTCTCATTGTCGCTTGAGGAATCATAGGTCATGGAAAGAACTTCTTCCTTGATTTCATCGAAGCGATGAATCGATGCAATTTCTCTTTTTTTCTGAATCGGCTCTTCTTTGAAATCCTCATCGGAGGAGAATAAGGAAAGCTGGGCATTTTCATCATCGACGATGCCGGGCATGCGGTCAATGGCTCGTTCGAATTGGGAGAGCTGGTATTTGTGGTAGAACCGGGAGAGCTTGGATTTGTGGTAGGGGTTGTAGAGGGATTTTTCATAGTCAGTAGCCATATCCAGCGTTGTTTCGATGGTGGCGAGCTTCTTGAAGAAGCAGGCTTCTTTTTCTCCGACGAGAATCTTCTGACACATTTTGGAGGAAGGATTGCTTCTGCAGTAGTCCAGGATATGGGATAGGTCTCCATATTCATTGAGCAGTTTCATGGTTGTCTTTTCACCGACACCCTTGATGCCTTTGTAGTTGTCGCTTGGATCGCCGGCGATTCCCTTGAAATCCGTGATCTGATTCGGATTCAGTCCGAAGAGGTCGTGAAGATTTCCCTTTGTGTAATCGATGGTTTCGCTTAATCCCTTCTTTAGGAAACAGATATGGATGTTCTCCGAGAGATCCAACAGCTGAAGAAAATCCTTGTCGGACGTGAAAAGAGTGACCGTATCGCCTTTTTCACTGGCGTATTTGGCCATGGATCCAGCAAGATCATCACCTTCATAGCCTTCCAATTCCTTCCAATAAATATCCATGCTCTCGAGCATTTCCCTGGCGATGGGCATCTGTGCGACGAGTTCCTGGGGAGCGGGTGCTCTCTGGGCTTTGTATTCTTCGAATTCCTGCTTTCGGAAGGTCGGCTTTCCCGTATCAAAGGAAATGAAGAGATGATCATTTTCCTTGAGCTGGGCTTTGATCTTTTTGATGAGGTTGTGGAATGCGAAGATGGCATTGACAGGAATTCCTTCCTTTGTCTGCATCAGATTTCCGGTGTATGCGGTGGAATAATAGGAACGGAAAAGGAGTGAGTTTCCGTCGACAATATAGGTTTTATTCATGTTTGACTACCTTTCTTTTTTTGTTGATGACTCTTTCTGGATGAATGTAGGTTTCTTTTCTGGAGAAATCCGCCTGAACGAGAAGAAAATCATATTTTTCGTAATTCTTATCCTCATTGACAGAAAGACGATAGGTCATTCCTTCACTTTCGATTTGGACAATATGACTGATTTCCAATAGGGAGGTATCGCTGATGAGGAATGTCTGATATCCTTCCATGGAATAAATCTGGTTCAGCCGGCAGGAGATGATTCTTCCCAAGGCCATTTTTTCCAGATAGAGCATTTCTCCGATATCTTCTCCATCATCCCTTATGGGTGGAATCTGCGTTTCATCCATACCGAAATGGGCAAAGTTGAGATAGGTGGAAAGCCGGTTCTTCATGCCGAGTCTGGACTTGGAGAAATCATCGAAGCATCCGGCATCGATCATTTTCAGGATGATCTTCTGTTCTTTCTCGAAAAGGAGGCTTTGTGTCCGGAAGAGAAAATCATAGAAGGAGGAGAAGGGTTTCTTTTCTCTTTCGGATTGAATCAGGGAAAGAAGATAGTCGCTTTGGCAGAGGCCGTTCAAAGGCGGATAGATTTGGTCTTTGATGAACTTATATTCATTTCTGCCCGAAAGAGAAATATTTGGGTTTCTCAGCCGGATTTTCTTCTGATTCAGTTCTTTCAGAAGAAGGTCCGTCTTTGGCGAACTGAGCGTTTCCTGCTCGAGTGCGCATAGATAGAATTCCTCTGTGAAGAATGTCTTGTAATAAAGAAGCGTATAGGTGATGATGGCATAACTATAGGCATGGGATTTGTTGAAACCATATTCTGCAAATTTTTCGATATCCTTGAAGATGTCTTCTGCCGTATCCTTGCTCAAGGAATTCTTTTCACATCCTTGGATGAACTTAGTATGATAGGCTTCCATCTTGGATATCTGCTTTTTGGAAATGGCTCTTCTGAAAAGGTCAGCCTCTGCCAGGGAGAACCCGGCCAAGGCCTTCACAGCTTCCATGATCTGTTCCTGATAGACCATGATGCCATAGGTTTCCTCGAGAATCGGTTTCAAGAGCGGTGATTTATATTGGATCAGGGAGGGATTTTCTTTTCTTTTGGCAAATTCGGGGATGTAGTCCATCGGTCCAGGACGGAAGAGGGCAATGGCACTGGCTAAATCAGAAAAACTGTTCGGTTTGAGCGTTCTTATGGTTTTCCGCATGCCGTAGGATTCCAATTGGAAGATATCGGCAAGGGAAAGCCGATTCAGCGTGGAATAGACTTCCTTGTTTTCCAAGTCTGAGAGAATATCGGGAAACATTTTTTGATTCGCAGTGATTCTTTTTTCGATGCATTTGAGGAATGTCAGATTGCTCAAGGCAAGAATATCGACTTTCAAAAAACCCAATTGCTCCATATAGGGATATTCATAGGCGACCGTTCCGACTCTTCCTTCTTTCATCGGGCAGGACTTATAAATGGCTTTTTCAGAGAGAATGACACCCGGAGCATGAATCGAGGTGTTGATGGGTAAACCAAGAAGGCTTTCGGCAAGGTCGCAGATTTTCTTGTCATAGGGGTCGTTATATAAAGAAAGGAATCTTCTTCCTTTGAACGGATCATTTTTGGCCTGGGTGAAATTGCTGGCCTTGTCGGAGACGGCCTGGGTGAGCTTCTTGAGGTGATTCGGATTGACGCTCAAGACAGGACCGAGAAGATTGAGGGCTGATTTCGGTTTGAGACGGACAAAGGTGATGATATCCGAGACTCTCTCCTCTCCATATTTCTGCTTGAGATATAGGACGATTTCATTTCTTCTTGCATCCTCGAAGTCGATATCGATATCCGGCATCGTCACACGTTCCGGATTGAGGAATCTTTCGAATGTGAGATGGAAGCGGATGGGATCGATAGAGGTGATTCCAAGCGAAAAAGCGACGAGCGATCCACCTGCGGATCCTCTTCCAGGACCGACTTTTATGTTGGACTGATGGGCAAAGCAGACGTAGTCTTCCACCAAAA
This sequence comes from Bacteroides uniformis, assembly GCA_963600815.1. GTDB lineage: Bacteria > Bacillota_I > Bacilli_A > RFN20 > CAG-288 > Enterosoma. The sequence goes on from CAVCCX010000015.1 coordinate 22,158, forward strand.
GAAAATAGCTTGAAAAATGCATTTTCCTTATGATATCCAATTCGTAGGAAAGACGGTTTTGGTATTCTTCATTGATGTCGGTGACAGAAAGTTTTTCTTTTAGGCCTTTCAGGGCTTTTTCCTTCAGGACTTCATCTTCGTTTGGAAACTGAATCAGCTGACCCCTCTTCTGGAGGAAATTGAATTGGATTTTCTTTGCGAGATCATCAGCTTGCTGAATATCCTCATTGCGATAAAGAGACGTCAAGACTTTTGGTGAGAGAAGAAAATAAGGTCCTTCTTTCTTGATATCTTCGATTTCGACATCCTTCCTTTCTTCTTTGGCAAGCCGGAGAAGATTTGTCTGGAAGGCATCTTCCTTTTTCAGGTATTCCACATGGGGAAAGGCGATGGATTGGTATTTTCTTTCATTCAGGAATCGATAGAGGGTTTCGGCCTTTTCTTTTTCTTCCGAGGAGGAAAGGCAGATTCCGAAATAGAAGCAGTCATTGAAGATTTTGTCCATGGAAAGAAAATCACGGGAATTTTCATTGAGGAATGCTTCATCGAAATAGGTGATATCGGTATTCAAAATGAGGGCCAATCCCTCCGAGAGAGGCAAAAGCTCCTCAAGAGAGATTTCCTTTTTGTTCTTGCTTAAGAGAAGGCAGAGATTTTCATATCCTTTTTCATTGAGGACATAGAGGTTGGATAGATAACTGAGGCCATTGGATGATGAAAGGGAAATCTGATAGCCGAAAATCGCCTTCAGATTGTATTTCCTGCATTGCTCCGCAAGACTTGGATAGGCATAGAGATTTTCATCAGAAACAGCGATTCCGTCATATCCGAGGACGGAAGCTCTTTGAGCATATTGTTCGATGCGAAGGCTTGAGCGGTAGAAGGAATATTCGGATGTCGTGTTCAATTGATAAGGCATAACATTATTATAAGGCATATCCAACCCACAATGGGAAAAATGAAAGGTGAACTTGTTTCTTGTTCTCTGGGGATGAAATTGCATTTCTTTTCGAAGAAATAAAGCAATTTCGAAACCAATTTGGTATATTTTTCTTTGGAAAATAAAATTTAGACTTGAAGTTTGCCTTGATTTGACAATTATTAATATTGGTAGTCTTATTTCAGGTCTTTCGAAGGAGATCATCATGATGGATAATACGAACCTTGTGTATGGAAAAATACCTGTAAAAAATGCTTTGACCGGAAAAAGAAAAATTGTGCACATTTTCTTGAATTCCGAACATCCAGACAAAGAGATTCTCTCTTTGGCTCAGAAGAAGGGAGTTCCGGTCAAGATGACAAGCAATGGACAGCTTGCCCATATGGTCAATAACGCCAATCATCAGGGCGTTGTGGCCTCTTTGATGGAATTCCAGTACACACCGCTTGATGAACTTCTTTCTCTTGTCAAAGGCAAAGCTGATTCAACGATCGTCATGCTCGATGGATTGGAGGATCCCGTCAATTTTGGCTCGATCATCCGTTCCAGCTGTGCTTTTGATGTGGATGGAATCGTCATTGGAAAGAACCGACAGGTCCCGGTCACGGGAACTGTTTCGAAGATTGCCACCGGAGGTGAGGAGGTGGTCCCGATTGTCCAGGTCACGAACCTTTCGCAGACGCTTGAGACGCTGAAGAAAGAAGGATATTGGGTCGTGAGCAGTGCCGGAGAAGGAAAGGATGTCTATGATCAGATCAATTACAAGGGGAAAATCGTTCTGGTGATCGGATCCGAAGGATTTGGTGTTTCCCGTTTGGTCAGAGAACATTCTGATTTTGTGGCGAGTATTCCGCTTCCAGGAAAGGTCAAGGCGCTCAACGCCTCCATCGCTTGTGCTGTTTTCCTGAGTGAAATCAATTCGTATCGCAGAAAACATTCGTAATTATCGTAGTTTTTATTATTTTTCTTTCAATTCTTTGAGGAGGTATATAGATTTTGAATGTAAAAATTTACTCGATTGAAAGCCCGGATTGGGTCAAACAGCTGAACGACGAGATGATGACAGAAAACACGGATGGCGATCTTGAAGCATCCAAATCCTATTGCTATGATACGATGTCTTTTGATGAAGTTCTGATGCTGGCAAAACGTGATCCAGCCGCCTACGGGGAGTTGTGCATCCGCATGAACAAGAATATTCGGATCGTTGTTGCATACCATTGCAATCGGAATCCCAATCTGAATTTCGATGACACTTGTTTCCGCATGAATGTCATTCTGAAAAAGGCCATCGAGATCTATGATCCGGAGAAAGGGGATTTCATGCATCTCTTCCGCAGCATGTACAAGAAAAATATGACGTGGACGGGATGGAAGGAGTCGGTTCGTTATCAGCGAGAACTGGAAACATTCGGCAAAAGAATTTCCTATGCCGAGGCTGTGCTTCTTCTATCGGATGCAAACAATGAAGAGAATGTGTACCAGAATCGGGCAATCGGCATTGACCTCAGGGAATATGCCCGCAAGCTTTCCGGACGAAAAAAAGAGATTTTCACGCTCTATTACCTGAAAAACTGTTCTGTCCAGGAAATCTGTAATATTGTCCAGGAACCTTATTCCACCGTGTATACCATTTTGAAGGCGATGTTCGAGGAATTTAAGAGATTTATCGGCGAAAATAAAAAGGAATAGATGGAAAATACTTTTGTTCTCCCAGGCTATCTTCTAAAATATCAGTATGTACAAAACAGTTCTATCGATTATCATTCCGGTCTATCGTGTCAAGGATTATCTTGAGGAATGCATCAAGAGCATTCTTCAGCAGAATTTTTCTGAGCCTTTCCGCATCCTTCTTCTGGAAACAGGAAGCGATGATGGAAGTGATGAAATCTGCAGAATCTATCAGGAAAAATATCCAAACCAGATCGATTGGTTCCATTATGATGAGAACAAAGGGATTTCCTTTGCAAGGAATCTTGGAATTTTTCATGCCATCGGAGACTATGTCTGTTTTATGGACGCCGATGATCTTGTGAAGACGGATTTTCTTTCGACTCTCTATAAGAAGGCCAAGGAGGATGATTCTTTACAGATTATCTTCTCCGGCTATGAATACCTTCTTGAGTCCGGAGAGGTGAAAAAGGCCAAGAATGTCCATTTTGATGGAAGAGGAAAGGATGCCCTTCTTTCTTTTTATCGCACGTGTGATTTCTATCGAGGCTACTGCTGGGGTGGAATCTTTAAAAGAGAATTCCTTCTTCAGAATCACCTCTTCTTTGACTGCGATATGAAGATGTATGAGGATATGCTTTTCTTATATCATGCACTCTATGCGGCCAATCATGTTCTTTTCATGACAAAGCCGAATTATTCCTATCGCCAGCATGCCTCTTCGACGATGGCAAGCAATAAGGACTGGCTTCATCCTCATCTTCTCTGCCTTGAGAAATTCCGGGCCTTTCTTTCAAAGAAGGACATGGAATTCCTAAGGAAGATGAAGATTTCCCGTGCCTTAAAAAAGCAGATCTTGCTTGACTGCAAAAAGTCCTGTCTGAAGGATTCCTATAAGAAAACATACAAGTCGACGGTGAAGAAACTGAAGGAAATGGAGTAGATATTATGGGATTCAAGGAAAATCTTGCCTGTCTCTATTGTGATCGGGAAAACAATTCCATCAAGAATGATTTTGGAAAAGTCCTGATTTTGGGTGGCTCGAGACATTATCCGAATGCTCCCTTGATTTCGTCCTATTTTGCATCGAAGTCTGGGGTCGGATATGTTTCTCTTGGTGTTCCTTCTTCCATCTATGATATTGTGGCGTCAAAAAGCATTCTGACGAATATCTTCGAACCGACTGACACGGACGGAGATTTCCTTTTCTATGATGAGGAACATCTCAAGAGAATCTGCAAGGATTATTCAGCCATTCTTTTTGGAAACGGCATCCTTGATAGTCTGGAAAACGAAAAGGTCCTGTCTTTCCTCTTATCGAATTACACGAAGAACCTCATTCTGGATGCCACAGGAATCAAGATCTTTGCAAGAATTGCCAGTCAGGAAAAAAGGAAACCGAATCTTTTTCTGACACCGCATCTTGGTGAAGCAAGAGAACTTCTTCAGGTTCCGCTTCATTCTCGAGATCCGGAAGATTATCTTCCTTATGCCAAGGAATATGCCTTTTCTCATTCCTGCAATCTTCTTTTGAAGTCCAATCGTTCCCTTTTTGTTGATCAGAAGGGGGAAGCCTTTCCATGTGATTCCTATCCAAGCACGCCCTCGCTTGCAAAAGCAGGCAGTGGCGATGGATTGGCTGGATATCTTGCCGGGATTCTAGCCTATGGAGAGAAAAAACTGAAGACGGAGGATTGTGTCCGGCTTGCGGACAGAGTCATCCATGAGGCTGCCCTTCTTTCCTCGAAAGAGAAGACAGCAGGAAGCGGAGATATCTTCTCTGCGTATGAGAAAATCGACGAAGTCATCTTCTCTTTCGTGAAAGACTGAATTTTCTGAATATGGTCTAGAATGCTTCTGTCATTTCTAGAGAAGCCGACCATATTTTTTGATGTAGAGTTTTTTTGCAAACTGCGTCAGAATTCCATACACAAGGACTTCTGCGAGCAGAATCAGGATGAAGTATGGTGTGATGCTGACCAAGTCGAGTGATTCATTCACGCCCGGGACATAGACGACAAAGAAGCCGACGAGACAGGAGACCACGATGCCCAAAAAGAGGGTGACGGAAGGCCTTGACTGGAAGAATGGAATCCTGTCGGAACGAAGAAAACTGAATACGACATTCTGTGTGATCAGGGATTCGATGAAGAATCCGCTCTGGAAAATGGCAAGGAAAAGAAGCTTGTTTGCGCTCTCGAGATTCTCATAACTCGTAAAGGCAACACCGTTTGTTTTCAGCATGAAAGGACAGATGACATAAAGAAGAAGAGCAAAAGAGGTCATATCCACAAGGCTTGAGAGTGGACCAAAGGAGAACATGAAGCCTCTGATCTGGGAAAGGGAGAAGTTCAAAGGTTTTCGGATATCTTTTTCATCGACATTGTCAAAGGGAATCATGGAGCAGGAGACATCGCTGATGATATCCAGAAGAATGATATGGACGGCCTTCAAAGGAGCAAAAGGCAGCCAGATGGCTCCGATGGATTGGGAAATCATGTTTCCGAAGTTCGAGGAGGTCTGTCCTTTGACGTATTTCATCATGTTGAGATAGGATTTTCTTCCTTCGATGATGCCGTCCTTCAAGACGGAAAGGTCATTTTTCATCATGATGATGTCGCTTGCCTGCTTGGCGATATCCGTTGCATCCTTGAATGAGATTCCGATGTCCGCACTCTTGAGGGCAGCGGCATCATTGATGCCATCGCCCATGAAGCCGACGATGTGCTTATTTCTCTTCAGGGCTTGGACGATTCTTTCCTTGTCCTGGGGTGTCAGTTTCACAAAGAGATTGTGGGTCTCGACTTCCTTCTGCAGTTCGCAATCATTCATCTTTTCGATGTCGAATCCCGTCATGGCGTTGATTTCATCCATCTTGAGGGCTCTTGTGATGGCTAAGGAACTATCCAGGGAATCTCCGGTCAGAATCTTCACATTGACGCCATATTCCTTTAGGGCATCGATCGCGATTTTGGCTTGCTTCTTTGGCGTATCTTCAAAAGAGAGGAATCCGATGAAGGTCATGCCACATTCATCTTCCTTCTTGATTTGATCAAAAGAAACATCTTTTGTTGCTAAAATCAGCGTTCTTTTTCCTTTGGAGGATTCTTCTTTTGCCATATTCTGGATTTTCTGGATATCTTCTTTGGTGATATCGCGGATTCCGGAGGAGGTTTTCACATACGAGATGACTTCCATCATGCTGTCGACAGACCCTTTCGAGACCAGGAATTTCTTTTCATGGCTATCCTTGAGAAGGACGGTGAGCCTTTTTCGATTGAAGTCGAAAGGAATTTCATCCAGTTTTGTGATTCCTTCATTCACCATCTGGGAGACCGCTTGGTTGGAGGAGGCACAGTGGATGATGGATTCGTCGATGATGGATTTGATGCCGGTCTGGAAATAACTGTTGAGATAGGCAAGACGGAGAATCTTGATGGAGGAATTCGATTCGATATCGAAATATTCGCTCAGTGTGGATGAGTTTTCCGTGAGTGTTCCGGTCTTGTCTGTGCAGAGGACATCCATGCTTCCGAAGTTGAAGATGGTGTTGATGTCCTTGACGATGACATCCTTCTTGGACATGTTGAGAGCTCCTTTTGCCAGGTTGGATGCAATCTGCATCGGCAATAAGGAAGGAATCAGACAGATGGCAACGGAGATGGAGAAGACAAAGGCGTTGATCCAATTCGAATAGGATGTATAGTTCCCGACGACGAAAAGACCGTTTTCCCAGTGGAAGTCGAATCCATCGATCAGGAAGATGATGGGAACAAGGATGCCAATGAGGATGAGAAGCAGTTTTGTGATGGAATGGATTCCTGCCTGGAAGGCTGTATTCTGCTTTGTCTGGATGACTTTGTCATTGAGCTGACCGAAGATGGTCTGGCTGGATATGGCAAAGACGATGCCGACTCCGCTTCCGGAGACGATGCTAGAGCCATTGAAGAGAATATTATCCAAGTCGAATGGACTATGATTTTCCTTGTCTATGAGAGAACAATCGACTTTCTTTTCGACAGGGAGGGATTCTCCAGTCAGGCTCGACTGATAGACATAGAGATCTTTTGCCTGCAGGATTCTGATTTCGGCTGGAACCATGTCTCCAGAGGAGAAGCAGACGATATCTCCGACGACCAGGTCATCATTATGGATTTCGACTTTCTTGCCGTTTCGGATCACCGTGGATGTGGTGGCGGAGAGGTCTTTCAGGCAGGAAGCGGAACGTTCCGATTTCAGATTCTCCCGATAGCTGATCAAAGAAGATAGGAAGATGATGACGAGGATGATGAGCGGTGTGACATAGAAGGTGTTCTTGTCATTTTCGGATTCCGGGAAATAGTAGGAAATGAATCCATTCAAAAGGGCGATGACAAAAAGGATGAGATTGAATAAAGTGAGAAATGATTTGATGAATTTGACGAATTTCGAATCTTTCTTGGCTTTTTTAAGGGCATTGGAACCATGCTTCTGATAGGATTCCTCAATCTGTTCATCCTTCAGACCGAACGAAGGATCGACGTGGAATTCCTCTAAGACTTCCTCGACGCTTTTCTTTGAGAATGATTCAATCCTCTTGCTGGTGAGGTTGAATGCATTCTCTTTCTTTGTGACTTGTTTCATAAATCTTGTCCTCCTGTGATTTTTTTTTGCTAACAGGGAGTAAGTTCGATGAAAAAGATTTCCATTAAAAAAACCTTCCGACGCTTGAGCTTACACTTCTAGAGCATTTGAATAATGTTATCTTTTACCTTGGCATCGATAAGAGATGTTGACCAGTCATGAATAGTCTCCTTCCCATGACGGCAATTATCCGTGTCTGCTAGTTAGCATGGCCTTGCTTGAGGCGGGAAGAATATACCACCCGATTTTTTTGTTTGCAATAGAAAAGTGAAATTTTACAATTGAAAAACTATTTTGACTCAAAAGACTATTTTTCATGGTAGCGATTGCTGTCGAAAAAATATGGTTCTATGGATATGGAAACGGAATGGAACGATTCTACAATTCTTGCTTGATGGATAAGAATGGTTGATTTATTTTTTATGAAATGATCATGAAATTCATACTACTTATTTTCGATTGTGTCATTATTATTCTTGTTTTCTTTGCTCTTTTTTTCTTTCTTTTTCTTCTGGAGGGCAAGGAGAATGGTAAGGATGCCATCAAAGAAGCAAAGGACACAGAGAATCAAGATTCCGACGAACCAGAAGAGATATTCGTTTAGCTTCGCAGTATAATGTTCATAAACTGAGTAAGCGACTAAAAAATAAATGAAATCCAAAACAAGTACGAGAATGGATATCACAATCTCGATGATTCCTTTCTTGATTGGATTTTTCTTGTCTTTTCTTTCTTCTTTCATGGTATGTCTATTCTTTCTTTTTGGAACTGAAATGTCATTGAAGGAAGAAGAAATCAGAGTCTGACAAGTCTTAAGGAAAACTATTTATCGAAACGAGATGTTGTCTAAAAAAATATAACATAAGATATTTTTAAGTACAACAATCGACTGGTTTTGATTGAGATTCGATCTGCCCTAAACTCAAATAAGCAATATTCTTGTCATGTCATGAAAGATAAATCGGTATATAAAGGAGAAGAATATGTATGGCAAGAGAAGCAATCAAAGAAGTCAGCGGTAAGTTTGGTTTGGTACTAAAAAACAATAACGCCGAAAAGAATTTGACCGGTGCGACTCCTTGTCTGTTTTTTGTTTGTTCGAAATGGTGATGAAGGGCTGGCTTTGAAAGAAAAAACGTGCTTATATTTTGCTTAATGTGGCAAAAAACATAGATTAAGCAAAGTAAAACAGTGCTTTGTGTTCGGAAAGATTGAAAACAGATTTATGGATATTGAATTATGATATATCAATTCTCTGTAGAAAAATAAATCATATTAGGATTGTCACGAAAACAAAATATGCCATTCATCCGACTTTGATTGCAACGCTTGGACTCAAGGAGAATGCAAATGCCTATTCGATGCAGGCTGTGATCACATTGGATGACTTGTTTGTCTCATAAGAGGGAAGAAATCGTTCTTTTTCTCTGAAATCTGCTGATAAAATGATTCGAATCGTGTATAATATTCGTAATGTAAACGATTACGGAGAATGGTTATGGAATTGAACGTCAAAAATGCACGAGACGAAAATCATCAGCTCAGAAGCCGATTGTTTTCGCGATTCGAGTCGATGCTGGATTCGGATTCTTCTTTTGATTATTTTTGTTTGTCTTATTCGAATGATTCCTATCTGCTGATGGAAAATAAGGATCTTTCTTTCCGATTGGAAGATCTGATGTCAGATTTGGCAGTCTCTCGTTTCTTTTTGAGTCTCGATCAGACGAAATCCTATCTCCTGAAAGAAGATTCCTGGAATCTGATGGATGAAAATCGCGAGAATGTTCCTATGGATGATTCCATCAAGGAACGGTTGGATTGGATAAAGAAAGCCAATCAGCATTTTGGTGGATCCTTGAATGAGAAAGGAGAGCATGTCATCGATCTGAAATGTGAGAATGTCTCTCCTCACTATGATGTGAATCTTCTTTTGGGAAATCGAATCGGATTTTCCTATCCTTTGCAAAGCACGCCGAAAAGTGTTGTGAATCGTTTCTTCCAGGGTTCCTTTCGTGCCCATTCCTCTTATCAGGTCTTGGCAACGACTTGGGGTTTAAGACCGGAAGAAAATGGTTTTTTGGCTAATCGACAGTTTTATCTTCTTGAGGATGGAAAACAGATTTTCTATTCGGCCAAAATCGATGATACGGTCACAGAAGCCAAATGTATTCATAAAGTGAATCATTCCGAGATTCTCTATCATCTTTCCTGTAGACTAAGAATCAAAAGAGAAATCTTCATTCTTCCACAAAGACAAGGGATTCCGGATGCGGTGGAAGTCCAGATGATTTCCATTACGAACGAATCGGATAAAAAGAGAAAACTCAGCATTGTCTATACCGGTATGTTTGGATTTTCAAATCCACACTGTCAGGAAGAAGATGTCATCTATTCGACTTTGATTTCGCAAGCTCAGATCATTCAAAATGAGAAGAAAGAAATCGTGGCCATCACGCCAGACTATTATCCTGAATATTTCAAGAGGGAAATGCGATTCTGCATTCTTCGGGATGAGGATTCTTTTGCCACTTCTTTTACAAGCAATTACACTTCCTTCATCGGAAGAGGCAGTTTGGAAGCTCCTGAGCATCTTTATCCGCTCGATGATGTCTTATCCTTGAAAGGACCAAATTTCTTTGGCTTAGGAAAAAGCTTCACACTGAAGCCCAAAGAAACAGAATCCCTGGATACCTTCACGGGCATGGTGGATGCAAGAGATACAACAGGAGATGACCATCTTTCTGTTCTGAAGGATGAACTGAATCATCTTCTTTCGCTTTATCCGACAAGGAAGAGCGTTGCCCAAGCTCTTGAGAAAATGAGTAAAGAGATGAGGAACTATTCTTCCTTCCTTCAGGTGAAAAAGGCGGATGATTCCTTCTTTGAAAGCTATGTGAATGAAAATCTTCCTTTCCAGGTCCTATACCAGACATTCGTCAGCCGCAGTTTTGCCATGACGCAGAAAGGATATCGTGAAATTGGATTCCGGGAGATTCAGGATCTTTACGCATCGATGTATTATCTCTATGGGAGCGGAAAAAAGAAAACGATCGAGTCGCTTCTTTCCCAGTGGATCGAAAATGTCTATTCCTTTGGCTATAGCAATCACAATTTCTTCTATGTTGGAAAAGAACCAGGCATGTGCAGCGATGATTCTCTTTGGCTTGTCTTTGCTCTTTCCCGTTATCTGGATCTCAGTGGGGATGATTCCTTCCTGGATAAGAGATTCATCATGGCGGACAAGAAAAAGAAGAGAAGTGTCTATGAGACGTTGAAGGCCATTCTTCTCTATTCATCTGAAATCTCTATCGGAAAGCATGGGCTTCCTCTTTTGGACTGCGCCGATTGGAATGACTGTCTTCGCATCGATCCGGATTATCTGGATGGAAAGAAAAAAGAGGCGGCCTATCGCCATCAGCTTTTGAGGAAGAAGCAGAAGTTCGGTGTTCCTTTTGAGAATGAATATAGCGAATCCGTCATGAATGGATTTCTTCTTGTGATTGCCTTAAGAGAGATGATGAAGATGGCGAAGAGAAGAAAGGATACTTCCTATTTGGAGAAATTATCCTCTCTTTTGAAGAAAAAAGTCGATTCTCTTCAGAAGAACGCGTATATTGAAGGCTATTTTGCACGTGTTCTTCTCAATCGGGAAAACAAGAATCATATCGCCTATATCGGAAGCAAGGGCGATTACCTTTCTTTGGAGAAGGATTGCCCAGGTTCCTATTATCTGAATTCCTTTTCCTGGTCTCTATTAAGTGATGTGGCCAGTGAAGAACAAATTGAGGAGATGCTCGACAATGTGGTGGATAAATATCTGAAGACAGAGGCAGGATATCGTCTCTGTACAAGCCATGATCTCTCCTTAGCCGGAGCCAAGTCCTCTTCGACAGATCATTATTTTGTCGGTGACAGGGAGAATGGTGGGGTCTTCAAGCATGCGACGATGATGTTTGCCCGTGCTCTACTCTATCGTGCAAAGCAGGTTCAGAAGGAAGAACTGAAGAGAAAGATGGTCAATGATGCCTATTTCATGCTCGACAGAGTCTATCCCTATAAGACACTCGAGAACGTCTCTCTCTACAAGGGGAATCCAAGATTCTGCACGCAGTACAACAATTCGAATACCAAAGAGAATATCGGACCGATGCTCAGCGGAACAGCCTCTTGGCTGACTCTGACGCTCATGGAGGCCTTTGGCATTCAGATCGAAGGAGAAATGCTTTCCTTTGTCCCGATGCTCGATCTGAAGACGACCGTTCTTTCTTTCGAACTGCATCTTCTCAACATCACCTATGAAGTCACAATCCAGAAGAAGGAAGGCGAAGTCTGTGATGAGAAGAAAAAGAAGGTCTATCTTGATGGAAAGGAAGTCTTACTTCCTCTTAAGCTGTCCAAAGACAAGGCTAAACATGAAATTCGAATCACTTATTTCTGAGGAAAGCGGTACAAAAGGTGCATAAATAATTGCAAAATACGTCAGAAACATTTACTTTGTATAGAATAAACGTTTACATATAGATGCTTCTATATAATTTTATGAGGGAAAGATGGTCAAACTAAAAGATATTGCCAAAGCATGCAACACATCGGTTGCCACGGTCAGCCGTGCGCTCAACGGTTCAGAAGAACTTTCGAAGGAAACAATCGAAAGAATCATGAAGATTGCCAAGGAAATGGGGTATGTTCCCAATGCCTATGCGCGTGCTTTGAAGAGCAAGAAATCCTATAACATCGGCGTCATCTATTATGATGCGACCTATGGTGGATTGAAGCATGAATATTTTTCCTCCATCCTGAACTCACTGAAAGTCGAAGCGGAGTCGAATGGATTCTGCATCACCTTCCTTTCGAAAAGAACGAATCGGGATATGACTTATCTTCAGCTGGCGAGATACCTCAATATGGATGGGGTCATCATCGTTACGGAGGAATTCGATAATCCTGAAATCATCGAATTGGTCAAATCGGATCTTCCGGTTGTCACTATCGACTATATCTTCAATTCCTGCACAGCCATCATGTCAGACAATACCGATGGAATGAAGAAAATGATTCATTATGCCTATCAGCTCGGACATAAGAAAATCGCCTTTATCTATGGTGAGAAGACGGATGTCACCAAGAAGAGATTGGCTAGTTTCTATGCTGGCATGAAGGAATGCAATCTTCCCATCCATGAAGAATATCTTCTCCAGGGTGCATTCCACAATCCGAAATCCTGCGGACATCAGACCAAGGAACTGATGAAACTGAAAGACCATCCTACCTGTATCTTCGCAACGGATGACATTTCTATGATTGGTGCTTTGTCGGCTCTCAATGAAATGAAGTTTGAGGTTCCCAAGGATGTCTCTGTCATCGGATATGATGGCATCGAACTCTCGAGAATCTTCCGCCCGAAATTCACGACCTATGTCCAGAATTCCGAGGAACTCGGAAAAGAAGCGGCACGGCAATTGATTGAACGCATCGATTCGCCGGAGACATTCATTCCGATGACCATCACTATCCAGGGAAAAATCCAGGAAGGCAATACGACGTTCAAAATCGAAAAATAGATAAGAGGGCTACCAAGACTTTGAATTCTTATTCGAATGCTTGGCTGCCCTTTTTCGGTTTTTAAAGTAAGATTGTCAAGCAATGAAATCCGTTAGTTCTGCATCGCCTTCTTCAGTTTCTGGACCTTCGAGAGAGGCATATGAAGAAGCTCGGCAATCTTTTCGTCTGAATAGAGACCATCTCTCAAAAGGGTCAGGCAGACTTGTTCATTGGCTTCTATCTTGCCTTTCTCCACCCCCTTCTTCATTCCGTATTCCACGCCTCTTCTCGTCGCATTCTCGAGTGGATGATTGATCATATCGTTCCCTCCTCCATTGATTTGGTGATATTGTACCATAATCTCCT
>CAVCCX010000016.1:67-25683 GCA_963600815.1 Bacteroides uniformis
AGATAAATAGTACCAGCTTGGTACTATTTTCTTTTTAACCAATTAAAATAGTAATAAATATAAAATAGTAATAATCTAGTACTAAATTAGGACTAAAAACAGAAGCAGTTATAAAACTATATAAGATATGATTCTAGACGAATCAAGTGTAGATAGGAGTTAGTACTAAATTAGTATATTTTAGTCTAAACGCCTATCGAATAGAAATAGAAGACAGCATACTCTTTAAAGCCTTCCTTTTCTCAATTTTGTCTGATTCTAGTCACTTCGTATAATGTTTATTATGTTAATAAAAATAAAGAAAAAAAATATTTGTATCGACTAACTTCTATATTAGTTATTTATTAGTACTAATTTAATACTAATATGAAAATCTCTACTAAAAATGGTGCCTTCCATATGAAAACACCATTTTCTTCGTTTTAGTATTTATCTAGTACTACTTATTTACTAATTATTTTTCTTCCAACAATTCGTCAATGGAATCACCGATCTCATTTTCGGATGGCTTCACATTGAAGTTTTTCAAGATTGTCTTTCCCATATCGGCAAAGGAGGCACGTTCATCAAGCATTCTTCCTTTCTGATAGGATTTGCTATAGCAGAAGAGCGGCACTCTTTCTCTGGTATGATCCGTTCCATAGAAGGTCGGATCATTTCCGTGGTCGGCGTTAATCAATAAGAGATCCTCTTCCTTCAGGTTCTCAATGAGGACTTTCAAGTCCGCATCGAATTCCTCGATGCATTTTCCATATCCGATTGGATTTCTTCTATGTCCGTATAAGACATCGAAATCAGCCAGGTTGACAAAGCAAAGTCCGGTGAAATCCTCATTCTTGGCAACATCGATGGTCTTGAGCATGCCATCATGATTCGAATCGATATGAACGCTATCACTCATGCCTTCTCCGGCAAAGATATCATGAATTTTGCCGATGGCATGAACAGTATATCCATTCTCGATAAGATCCATCATCGCTGTCTTTCCTTCTGGGGAGACCGAATAATCTCTTCGATCGGTGGTTCTCGTAAAATGACCCTTCTTTGTTCCGATGAAAGGACGGGCGATGACTCTTCCGACCTTCCATTCCTTCTTCATGGTGATCCTGCGGGCAATCTCACAGGTCTCATAGAGTTTTTCCAGTGAAAAGACGTCCATATTTGCCGCTATCTGCAAGACGGAATCCGCAGACGTATAAAGAATCATCTTTTTTTCCTTGATCGACTCCTCGCCAAGTTCATCCAGGATGACTGTTCCCGAACTCGAATAATTTCCTAAGAAGGAAACTCCGCTCTCCTTTTCCAGCTGATCGATCAGTTCCTTTGGAAAACCGGTCTGTGTGAACGTGACCAAGGGTTCGGTTGTCAAGATGCCCATCATTTCCCAGTGTCCGGTCAGGGTATCCTTTCCCATGGATTTTTCTCTCATGGTCATGACATAGGAATGTGGATGCTCCACTTTCCTTGTTCCCACAATTGGGCAAAGATCATGTATGCCAAGGGAATTGATCGTAGGCACATTGATCCCATTCATCTTCTCTGAGATATGAAGCCAGGTATTGCTTCCGACGTCATTATGTCCATCATTGAAGAATTTGTCGGCATCCGGTTCACTGCCGATTCCGACTGAATCCATCACGATGGCAAAGATTCTTTTGAATTTCATTTTCTTTTCTCCTCTTCTTTTTCATTATACGCTTTTTTCTTTCTTATTGCCGTCTCATCGCCTTGTGGTATTCTTCCTCTTCCTTCTTTTTGGAGATGTGGGTATAGATCTGTGTGGTTGAGATATCCTCATGGCCTAAGAGTTCCTTGATTTCCTTGAGCTGGGCTCCGTTTTCCAGAAGCAGGGTCGCATAGCTATGCCTCAGGGTGTGGGGTGAGACATGCTTTTCGATTTTGGCATCTTTTGCATACTTCTTGATCTCCAAATAGAAGTATTGCCTGGAGACTTCGCTTCCATCCAGATGGACAAAGAGATTGTTCGATTTGCTCTTGATCTTGTTTCTTTCCTTAAGATAGCAAAAAAGTCCTTCTAGAGCCTCAGAAGAGACCGGGACGATTCTTTCCTTGCTTCTCTTGCCCAAGAGCCTGATTTGGCCGCTTTCGGGGTTTATTTTGTCTTTTCTGAGGCTGACAAGTTCACTGACTCGAAGTCCACAGCTAAAACAGAGCAGGCAAAGGGTGAAATCAAGCCTTCCCTTATAGGTGGTCTGATCGATACTGGCAAAAAGACGGGATATCTCCTTTTCATTGAGGACATCAGGCAGTCTCTGTTCTTTCTTGGGTGTCAATAAGTCTGAGAGAACCAAAGAGATTTCCCCTTCGTTTTTGAGGAATTTATAGAACCCTTTCACGGCCATGGATTTCCGGATAAGGGAAGAATTCTTATACCCCTTGTTGGATAGATAGGAAAGAAAATCTCCTAAATCATTTCCATTCAGTTCCTTGACATCCTTCTTCTCAACAAAATGAATGAACTGTTCCAGATCGACTTTGTAGCTTTCCAGTGTCTTCCCGCTGTCCCCTTTTTCGGTCATCAGATAGGTCAGGAATTCCTCTTTTGCTTCACGGATGGTCATTTTGTAAGTTCCTCCATCGAAAAAATCTTTCCGCCTTTTTTGAGTTTCGAATTGATTTCCTTGATGATCTTCTCTTCTTTCTTTTCTTCCTTTGGGACGACTCTTTCGACACTGACACCAATTAGACGGAGCGGTTCATCATGATAAAAGGAATCGAAGATCTTCATATACCCTGAAAAAAGAATGGCCTCTTCATCGCTTGGATGGTCCAAGGTCATCCTCTTGCTTTTGGTGACGAATCGAGCATTCCGGAGCTTCAGCGAAATCGAGACAGCCTCTTTCTGATAATGCCGAAGTTCCATGACGACTTCCTTGGTGCAGTTGAGGATCATCGTCGAGATTTCCTCATAGGATGTGACATCATCGATGAAGGTTCTTTCCGAGGAAATGCTTTTGGGATCAAAAGAGGAGGCATCGACAAAGTCATCCCCGAAGCCATTGGCTTCATTCTTGAAAAAACGGAAGGAGGAACCCAAGATCTTCTTGATTCTTTCATCCTCGCAGTTGGCTAAATCGCCGATGGTCGTGATTCCATTTTCAATCAAGAGGGGCGCCGTCTTTTTCCCGATTCCGAAAAAGGAGGAAATCGAAAGAGGATGAATCATTTTTTCGATATCCTCTTTCTGGATGATGGTGATGCCTAACGGCTTTTTCATATCGGAAGCCATCTTGGCCAAAAATTTGTTGTAGGAGAGGCCGATGGAACATTTTAAGGATGTATGCCTGAAGAGATCCATCTGCAGATCGAAAAGAAAATCATTTTCATCGGAAGAGGCAATCTCGCTTGTCATATCGATATAGCATTCATCGATGCTGGCTTTTTCGAGAATCGAAAATCTTTTCTTCAGATAGGAGAAGAATTGATGGGATTTCTGTTCATACAAGCCAAAATGGGGAGTCACAAGGATCAGTTCCGGACAAATGTTTTTCGCTTCATAGGAACTCATGGCAGAATAGACGCCCTTCTTTCTTGCTTCATAGCTCGAGGTGGAGATGACGCCTCTTTTGGCATAATGTCCGACCGCCATCGCTTTTCCTTTCAGGCTTGGATCATTGAGGATCTCGCACTGGCAGAAGAAGGCATTGAGATCAATATGGCAGATTCGCTTCATTTTTCATGGTGGAACTCATGATAGAGTTCTTCCGCCGATTGGACCATGGTCTTGGAGACTTTCTCTAGGGAGAGCATTTTGGCAATCTGTTCGATCATTCCTTTTTCATCGAGTGGGGTGGTCATCGTGAAGGTCGAATCCTTGATG
Source organism: Bacteroides uniformis (assembly GCA_963600815.1). Taxonomy (GTDB): domain Bacteria; phylum Bacillota_I; class Bacilli_A; order RFN20; family CAG-288; genus Enterosoma. The sequence continues at coordinate 3,909 of CAVCCX010000016.1, forward strand.
GTCTTCTTCTCGATCAGGATTGCACCCTGGCAGGAGGAGACGACCTGCGGAAGATGGGAAATGACAAGCAAAGAGGAATCCTTTGCCAAGGATTGAATCCTTTTTCCGACGAGATAGGCGGCTTTTCCATCGATTCCTGTGTCGATCTCATCCAAGACAAGAAGGTCATAGGGATCTAACGAATTCAGGACGATCTTCAAGGCAAGCATCAGTCGGCTTGCCTCACCACCCGAGGCTGCCTTGGAGAGAGGATTTTCCTCAAGTCCTTCATTGAGCTTCACATAGAAGATGACCTTGTCATTTCCATCGATGGATAATTCCTCTTTTGGACTGATCCGGATGAAGAATCCACCTTTCCTCAATCCCAAGGAAGCCATTTCCTCCTGGATCTTCTTTTCGAGAATCAGGCTAGCCTCCTTTCTTTCAGAAGAAAGAATCTCGGCTTTCTTTTTGGCGATTTCTTTCTTTTTCAGGACCTCGTCTTCAAAGTCCTTCTTTTTCTCGTCAAAGGAAAGGCAGTCATTGAGTTTTTTCTTATAGTCCTGATACTTCTGAAGAATCTCTTTGGTTGAAGAACCATATTTCCGCATCAGTCCTTTCAAGGAGAAGAGACGCTCATTGATCTTGTCGATCTCCATGGGATCGATGCTCAGATCCTCGTATTGGCTTTCCAAATCCTTGAAATCCTCCTGGAAGGAGATGAGATCTTCAGAGCATTTCTCCGCTTTTTCCTTGAGTGGAGAATCAGAAAGGGAACGAAGCGAGCGGCTAAGAAGCCCAAGCGTGTCCAAAAAAGAATTGCCTGAGGCATTCATGTTCTCGAGCAGCGTCTCATATTTTTCACGGATGCGGTCAAGCCCCTTGAGGGATTCAAAACGGGCGTTGAGGTCTTCGATTTCGTTTTCCTGAAGATGATATTTCTCAATTTCAGCAATCTGGAAAGAGAGATAATCCACATCCATCTCCTTATTGGAGGAAAGGAATTCCTCATATTCCTCTTTCTTCTTCAGATAGTCCTGATAGGCATTCTGATAGTCTTCCTTGAGAGCGGGAATCTTCTTGGAGGAATAATCGACATAGAGGTATTGCTTATTCTCATCCAGCAGATCGCTTTTCGCATTCTGGGAATGAATATCCAAGAGGTGGCCTGTCACCAGTTTGATGGTATTGAGATTGACAACTTCGCCATTGAGATAGAAACGGCTTGTCTTATCCTTGTTCAGGACTCTTTTTAGAAGAATCGTCTGGTCGTCGCTGACGTAGTCTTTGAGTTCCTCATGTCTTTCAAGAAAGGCTTTCTCAACCTGAAATAGAGCGCTCACGCTCGCCTTCTTCTCTGGGTCTCTGAGAAGGGAAAAATCGCTTCTTGCACCAGTCAGAAGCAAGAGGGAATTCACGATGAGGGACTTTCCAGCGCCGGTCTCTCCGATCAGGGCGGTGCTTTTCTTGTTGAAGATCAGGCTTGTCTCTTCGATGGTTGCAAAATTGGAAATATGCAATTCGAGAATCATTTTTTCTCCTCCTCGTTCTTCCTTATCTTTTCATAGACAGTGGAAACATCCATCTCTTCGGCTTTCAGGACGTCACTCGTCTGTCCAAAGCGGATGAATTTTCTTTCAAAGGCAAAAGGAATGAATTCTCCCTTGTAATAATGGGATAAAAAATAACTTTCCAGATGAGACTCCGTTCCATCCTTTGTCTGATAGGCATCATAGAAATAGATGGTCTCATAAGAGGAAAGATCAAGTCGGTCGAGATCTTCATCCTCCATCAAGAGATCGACCATGATCATCTTATCAAAGGTATCATCAAGAAGGGTGAGAAGTTCATAGCCGAAACAGGAGATACCGATATAGAGTTTCTTGTTTCTGTTCCGATTGAAGAAACAGACACCATGCATAAGTTCATAAGGCGGCACATGAAACACAGGCTGTCCTTTTGGAAAGCGGATGAAATAAGGGCCGGTCGGATTCTTCTGATATTCCGATAAAAGAAGATGCAATGAATTGGCATCAAACGGCATCACGACTTTTCGATCGGGAATATTCTTGACCATTCCGACATCATAGATGCCCTGGTGTGAGGAGCCATCCTCCCCGACGATTCCGGCTCTTTCGACAAAGAAGAGAAGAGGAACATGGTTTCGAGAGACATTCTCGATGATTTCATCATAGTCTCTCTGAAGGAAGGTCGCATAGATATCCAATATCGGCTTATAGCCTTTCAAGGCCAATCCCGAGGCCATGATTAGGGCATGCTCCTCGCTGATTCCCGTATCGATGCAGCGGGTGGGAAAATCCTCGAATAGGCGTTCCAATCCGCTTCCTTTTTCCATGGCCGGAGTGATCATGATGATTTTCTCATCCTGCTTCATCGGACCATAGATCAGAGACTGCTTTAGGGAGGTGAACGTCAGATTCTTCTCATCATAGGTTTTCTGATCGAAGTTTTTTCCGACGCCATGGAAATCGCCTTTTTCATCCTTCATGGCCAATGGATAGCCATATCCCTTCTTGGTCAGGAAATGAAGGACGACTGGTTGCTTGACTGCCAGGAATTTCGCTTTCTCGAAGCCTAAATCGAGACTGGAAAAATCATGCCCGTCATAAGGCCCGATATATTTCAGTCCGAGCGTCTCAAAGAGCGTGCTCGAAAGAAGGAAACCCTTGAGATGGTCTTTGATGGAGCGCATCTTTAAGAACATCTTCCATGTCCATTTATGCTTCTCCATGGTTCTTCCCAGCTTTGAGGATGTTCTGAAATAGAACCTGGAATTTCTCAGATGATTGAATTTCTTGCTTAAAGGACCATTGTTCTTGCTGATGGCCATGCCATTGTCATTGAGGATGACAATGAGTCTTTTCAGTTCCTTGTGGCTGGCGAGGAAGTCGAGTGCCTCATAGCTGATTCCATTTTCCATCGAGGCATCGCCGATGAAGGCGATGGTATAGGATTCATCATGGCTCAGAAGCTTGGCTTTGGCGATGCCGATCGCTGTGGATAGGCAATCTCCGGCATGGCCATTGGAATAGACGTCAAAGGGGCTTTCCTCCCTCAGATTGAAGGGAGAGATCCCACCGGTCTTCCGGATTTCCTTGATATCCCTTCCGGTCATCATCTTGTAGGTATAGGTCTGATGTCCCACATCAAAAAGGATGTCGTTTTCATCCGGAGGAAGATTCTTCAAGAGGGCGAGGGTGAGTTCCACCGCCCCGAGATTGCTCGAAAGATGTCCGCCATTGGAAAGACAGGCAGAAAGAATATCTGCCCTTATATCCGAGGAAAGAACGCGGAGTTCTTCCTTGGTCATCTTGCTAAGTGCGTGGAAATCTTTCTTGCCTTCTTTCATTTTCTATTCTCTTGAAATCGTATCGGAGACATTCTTTTCCAATTCGGCAAGACGTGCTTCCATCTCTGCATAGACCTTCTTTCCGTATTCGTAGATTTTCGATGCGTTATCTAAGGAAACATCCTCTTGGCTCAGCGCCTCTAAAACGCCATCGGCCTCTTTTTCGAGTTCCTGATAGCTCATCTTCTTGAGTTCGTCATTCTTGGTTTTCTTTTCTGCCATTTTCATTTTCTCCTAAGATCAAAGCCTTCTTTCTTCCATCCGAGTAGACGATGGTGATAAAGTCATCTTTCTTCAATTCCGTGATGCTTTTGATTTTGTATCCATTCCTATAAATCTGTGCAAATCCTTTTTCCTTCATGAGAAGAGGGGAATGGGCGTTGAGCTTCTCTAAGAAAGAGACAAGGGACAGCTTCTTCTTCTGGACATAGGAAGACATCAATGAGGCAAGGCGATGTTCCATGTCCTTCAAGGAAGAGACTTCCATGGCTATTTTCTTCTCATAGAGAAGAATGGCTTCCTTCCTTTTCTTTTCCAGGCGCTCATGAGCCATTTTCAGGCGGTTATCCAAGGAAAGGTAATTGAGCTTTTCCTCAAAGGAGGAAAGAGCATATTCCTTTGCCTCAAGAATCTTCTTCATCTTCTCGTTGAGAGAAGAAAAATAATCTTCTTTCTTCTTTCTGACATCCTCTAGGGATGGATTGATTTCGCTTGCTGCCTCGGTTGGTGTGATGCAGCTTTTATCCGAGACTCGATCGGCAATCGAAGTATCGATTGTATGTCCGATGCAGGTGATGATCGGAATCGGGCTTGTCGCGATGGCAAGAGCCAGCTTTTCATCATCATAGCAGGATAAATCGCTCTTGCTTCCGCCTCCACGACCTAAAAGGATGCAGTCAAAGTCGCCTTTCGTCGCCTTCGAAAGAGCCGAAAGGATGCTTTTTGGAGCCTCGCTTCCCTGGACGACACAGGGAAAAAGAACGCTATCGACAGGAAAGCGGTCATGAAGCGTCTTGAGGATATCCTGATAGGCCGCACCGGTTTCCGCGGTCAGAATCGCGACTTTCTTGCAGTATTTTGGAATCGGTCTTTTTCTTTTTGGGTCCAGATAGCCTAACTTGTCGAGTTTCTCCAGCGTCTTTTTCTTCTCGAGGAGATTCTTTCCTTCCTGGGTCTTGAGGATTTCGACTTTCTTTCCCCATAAGGTGATGGAAGAACCGTGCGGATAATAGCTGAGTCTTCCTTCCACCAGGATGACATCCCCCTGCTTGATGGAACTCAAGTCGACGCTGAAGCGATCGAAGGAAGAAAAGGCGCACTTCAAAATCGGAGCGGAGATTTCGCCCTTTCCCTGGTCTCCAATCTCGATATAGGTGAATTTTCCTCCCCGTATGGATAAGACCTCGCCATAGACGGGAAGAGAGGAGAATTTCGGGTTCTCAAAACAGACTTTGAGAATGCTCGAAAGTTCTCCGACGGAGAGTGCGTTGATCATTTATTCCTTTGCTGAGAAATCGTAGGGAAGAATGACTTTGTCCAAGACGGCATTGACGAACTTGTGGTCGTTGAGCTTGAGATAGTCCTTGGCGATGTTCACCCATTCGTTGATGACGACTTTTCTTGGGGCCAACTTGACATAGAGACCTTCCGCACAGCCAGCCACGAGGATCGCCTTGCAGACATCATCAAGACGGGAGAAGGTCCAGCCGACAAGGTGCTTGGAGATTTCATTTTCCAGTTCCTCGATATGTTCCAATCCATAGGCATAGATGGCCTTGGAGAACTTGGGGACATCATTGATATTCTTCACGCCAAAGGTGGCATTGATCACTTCCGTCGCATCGATATCGCTCTTGCTTTCCAGATTGAGGAAAACCTGGTAGAACGACTGCATGGTTTTGACTCTTTCGTCTTTGCGGGTATAGTTTTTCATTGTTCGTTTCCTTTCTCGATATGGATTTCATTCTGCTTGGCAAGCATTTCTCTTTCATAGCTGTTGATTCTTCTAATGAGGAAGATTCCATAGACAAAAAGAAGAAGAAACACGCCATGAAGAAGAAACATGAAGATATAGTCATAGACCATCAGATGGACATTCCCTTTCAGCGTCAAAGAAAGAATCACATTGACAAAGCAGAAGAGGGTATCGATTCCATAGACAGCAAGGGAGAAATAATAGGCCTTCTTCTTTCCTTTGACCGCCGAGGTCGAAAGAAAGATCATGGCTAGTCCCATCACGACGCCAAAAAGCCCTGGAAGAGACTTCATGATGGCTAAAGAGGGATTCAGTCCGATCAGAAGGGCAGCGAATGTCGAGACGGAATACATCTCGCCGAGGGTATAGAGATTCGAAAAAAGCTGGGTATCTTCATGAAAATTGATGGTCGTCATGAAGAATAGGGTGAAGAAAAGATGGACGATGGCAACAAAGATGGGAAGTGAGGCGATATAACCATACTTCTTTCGGTCGGAAATATATTGTTTTTCCTTATCCATATCACTTGCTGTCCACGAAGCTGATGACGGAGACATTGACCTTGATGGAAGAGATTTCGGTCAGTTCATTCAAGGATTCATACACCGATGTCTGGATGAGATTGACGGATTTCTGGACATCGGAATTGCGCATGGCGGAGAAATAGACATTCACGGTCACCTTGTTCTTGTCGATGATGGTTTCGACGTTCTTTCTTCTCTTGTCTCCAGCTAAGGAGATGGCACCTTTGAGCTCATTCTTTGAAAGTTCCTCCAAGGTCTCCTGGGCAATCTGGTTAAAGACGTAATCAGCGATGTTGAGGGATCCTTTGGTGGAATTGATGGTTGTATAATAATTCATATCAGTTCTGTTTGACTCCTTTCATAGTCAGGGAAATTCTATTGCGGGTGAGATCGACTTCCTTCACCTTCACTTTGATGATATCGCCTGGTTTACCGAATTGATGGACATTGTTAACGCGCTTGTCACTGATTTCGGTGATGTGGACCAGTCCATTGATCTCGACGCCGATATCGACGAAGAAACCGAATTCGACGACGTTGCGGATGGTTCCTTCAAGAACCATGCCGACGGCAAGATCCTTGATGTCATTCACGCCTTCCATGAGCTTGGCCGTCTTGAACTCCTCACGGGGGTCTCTTGATGGGGCAATCCATTCATGGATGATATCTGTCAAGGTGGGAACACCGACAGACAATTTCTCGGCGAGCTTGGCAATCTGGTCTTGTGTGAGTTTCTTGAGGTTCTCCTTTGTGGAAGCAAGGTCCTCTCCTTTGACTTCCTTGAGGATCTCATAGGCAATCGGATAGGATTCCGGGTGGATAGCCGTATCATCGAGCATCTCTTTTCCATTCGGAATGCGAAGGAAGCCCGCGCAGTTTTCAAAGGCTTTCGGACCCAAGCCGGAGACCTTGAGCAGTTCCTGTCTTGTCTTGAAGGCACCGTTTGTCTCACGATAGGTGACGATGTTCTGGGCGACTTTTTCCGAGATGCCGGCGATGTAGCTCAACAGTGCCCGGCTTGCCGTATTGAGGTTGACGCCGATGGCGTTGACGCAGTCTTCGACGACACCCTGCAAAGCCAGGGAGAGCTTCTTCTGTTCGATATCGTACTGGTATTGTCCAACCCCGATGCTTTCCGGTGGAATCTTGACAAGTTCGGCAAGCGGATCCTGAAGTCTTCTCGCGATCGAGACAGCACTTCTTAAGTTCGGTTCGAGATTGGGGAATTCCTTCTGGGCATCTTTGGTGGCCGACCAGATGGAAGCACCCGATTCACTGACGATCACGACTTGGACATCCTTCAGATCCGGATATTTCTGCTTCAGTTCATTGAGAAGCTTTTCGGATTCGCGGCTGGCCGTTCCGTTTCCAAGAGCAATCATATAGCATCTGTTCTTGATGATTCCGGAATGAAGCTCTTCCAGCGCTTTTGGATGATTGTATTTCGAATGGAAGGGATCTGCGAGGACTTTGGTATCCAACAGGGTTCCGTTTTCATCGATGAAGGCAAGTTTGCATCCATGGGTGAAGCCAGGATCGAAGCCTAAGACTCTCTTATTCTTCAAAGGCGGATAAAGAAGCGTCGCCTTGAGGGAAATCTTGAATTCCTCGATGGCCTGATCGGAGGCTTTTTCCATCAATTCCGAGAAGATATCATTGCTGACGCTCTTGTAGATGAGTCTTTGATAGCTATCGAGAATCATCGTCTCAAATCCTTCACGATACGGGGTCTTGGTCGGAATCTCAAAGAGCTTGATGTGATTGAGAATCGTTTCATCATCGAAGACGAATTTCATCGTGAGGACTTTCTTGTTGACCCCACGGTTGATGGCCAAGATATGATACGACTTCAAATCAGAGATGCGCTTGGAGTAGTTCATGTAGTTGTCATAGGTCATATCCTCGACACCTTCGATCTTCGTGGAGGTCAGAAGTCCTTTTTTCTTGGCGAGATCCTTGATGAAGATTCGATAATTCGGATTGTCGCTGATCTCTTCAGCGATGATGTCATACGCACCCTGGATGCAGGCTTCTTCCGTCTTGAATTCCTCACAGATGTATTTCTTGGCTTCTTCCTGAAGATTCCCCGTCTTATCCGTCTTCAGATATTCGCTGAGTGGCTTGAGCCCAGCCTTGATCGCCTTGCTGGCACGGGTGAGTTTCTTTGGCTTGTAGGGACGGTAGAGATCTTCAACAGCGGCCAAGGTCATGGCCTCGGAGATCTTCTTTCTTAAGTCCTCATCCTGGATGTTCTGGTCATCGAGGGATTTGAAGACGGTCTTTTTTCTGTCTTCGAGATTGCGATAGGCGAAAAGCTTCTCCTCGAGATCACGGAGATTCTCGTCGGTGAGTCCGAAGGTGACTTCCTTTCGATATCGCGCGATGAAAGGAACGCTGTTTCCTTCATCCAGCAGCTGGATTGCGTGATCGACACCTTCTTTGTTCAACTTAAGCTCATCGGCAATGACTTGATTGATATCCATAAATTTTGTTTACCTCATGTTTTTATAAAAGATAGCAGATTGTCTTCTCATCGGATTGAAAAAGAACGCTCAGATGATCCACTTCCTTTTCGGAGAGGAAATGAATCTTCACTCCATAATATATATTCCTCGTTTCGTCCTTTTTTTCGGATTTCGGAACCAAATTGTATTCTTTTTCCGTATATCCGAGAAAATAGGCGTGTTCCTTATCGTTTGTCAGAAGGATTCGAACATGGGAATAGGTCGACTTGACATCCCCAAGGACGAATTCAATCTCATACCCGTCCTCTCTTCTCGATGAGGAATAGGAGGATGAAAAATAGTCATCGATGGAGACATAATCTTTTTCCTCAACAGAAAAAAGCGTCTTCTTATCCTCCTCGAGTGTCTTATAGACAACCGAGGAAGAACAGGAGAGAGCAAGAAGCGGTAGAAACAAGAAAAAGAGCGGTTTTTTCATACAACAATTATAGCAAATTGCAGGTCTGTTTAGTTATCCTTTTTTGTTGGAAGGAAAGAATCATCCATGGTCAGTTCCCTGTGTTCCTTCTTGGCTTTTTCGAGACTTTGCTCTTCGATTCCGGATTTTTTGATCATTTCATCCATCTTCATGGATTTTTCTTCATAATCATCTAAGAAGGAATGTTCCTTTCCTTCCTCCTTGTAGCCTAAGATCATATCCAGATTCACATTTCCCGCAGCCATGAAGATATTCTTTTCGACGACTGGGGAATATTCCTTCACCAATTGGGCAATCAATTGCTTGGTTCTGGCTCTCTGGCTTCCACCCGATCCATTGTCGCAGATGGAGCAGTTCTCCGTGAAGCGGCAGGCACACTGGATGAAGGTGAGATGATTATATCTCTTGAAGTCGATGATGTCCTTTTCCCGGATGAGATACATCGGGCGGATGACTTCCATGCCTTCATAATGGTCGGAATGAAGTTTCGGAAGCATGGTCTGGAAGCTTCCGGCATTGAGCATATTCATCAAGGTCGTTTCGATGACATCATCATAATGATGGCCTAAGGCAATCTTGTTGCAGCCCAAATCCTTGGCGATGCGATAAAGGGCACCTCTTCTCATCTTCGCACAGAGATAGCAGGGCTTATGGTCGGTGGAATTGGCAATATCGAAGATATCCGTATAGACGATGTGGGCTGGAATATCGAGGAGTTTCAGGTTGTTCTTGATGATCTGGAAATTGATTTCATTGTATCCGGGATTCATCACGAGATATTCCACCTCGAAGGGAAATTCAGAATATTTCTGGAGGTGCTTGAAAAGGAGGGCCATCAGCATGCTGTCTTTTCCTCCGGAGATGCAGCAGCAGATCTTGTCATTCTCATGGATGAGATCATAGATGATATTGGCCTTGGTGAATTTTCGCCAGATGCGGTATTTGTAGGTGGTGATCAGGCTTCTTTCGATTTCCTCAGATTTCGTGAGGACTCTTTTGTTTTTCTTTTTATCTTCTTTATCTTCCATTTTCATATTCTCCTAAACAAGTGATGAGTGCAGAGATTTCTTCCTTCGTGACCATTTCCGATAGGGAGATGCGGAAAGAAGAAAGTGCACGTTTTTTATCATGATAGATGCTGTTGATGACTTTCGATGGGGTATTTATGATGCTGCAGGCGGATTTCTGGGATACACAGATGCCTCGATCAGATAGATAAGAGACGATTTTCTGTGCGTTTTCATTTCCAATCGAGAGATTCAGGATATAGGGATTTTCGAGATTCGAATTGATGCGGACATCCTTGAAGTCTTTGATTCCCTCGAGAATCTGCTTTTGTCTTTCCTTGACGATAAGATAATTCTCTTCTTCTTTTTCCAAGGCGAGCTTCAAAGCCACATAGGTCGAGGCAACAAGTCCGATCGTCGGTGTTGAGGAACGATAGAGCGAAAGAGATTTCCCGCCATGAAGAAGAGGAATCAGAGGAATGCTTTTCTTTTTGATCAGGACACCCGTCCCGATAATGCCCCCAAATTTATGCGGGGCAAAGCTGACAAAGTCCTGGTCTTGGAAATCAATCGGGAATTTTCCCATCGCCTGGGTGGCATCCAAGAGAAGATAGGAATCTTCCCTCTGATGAAGAAGAGAGAGGACTTCCTTTTCATCCTGGATAGCACCGGCTTCGCTTTCGACTTTGCTAAGACATGTCAATAAGGGGAATTTCTCGAGTTTATCTTTGAAATCAACAACGTCGATTTTTCCAGTCGGAAGAGTCTTGATCAAAGTGACTTCGCATCCTTTGTCCTTCAGATAAGCCAGAGTGGAATTTACGCTGGAATGCTCAAATTCACTTGAGAAGAAGCTAGAAGAATACCCTCCATGGCTTTCAAAAAGACCCTTGATGACCATGTTGTTGCTTTCGGTCGCACTCGAGGTATAGATGATCTCATATTCATCACCGAGATGAAGAAGTTCATGCATCTTACAATCGATATCCAAAAGAAAGTCATGGCTCTTCTTTCCAAGAGGATGAAGGGAATTCGCATTCCCGAAATAGGTCGATTCCACCCTGACGAATTCGTCAAGGACTTCCTTTCTGACAGGATAATTGCTTGCGTAATCCAAAAATATCATAGCTTTGTCATTATACCAAAAAATGAGAGTACTCTTTTCATTTCGACTAGCCCTTCTTCATGTAATCGCTTTCTTGATAGAATGAGAAAAAAGGCCTCTTTTCTTTCACCTAATTAGTAGCAACTAACTATTTTTTGTGATAAACTTATTCCATACGATAAGAGGATAAATCAATGGAACAAAAAATCACCTTGGAAGAAATTTCTTCCTTTGAAAACGATCTGAAAAATTTCTCAGATCTGAACCTGAAAAAGGCTACGGTCATGAAAAATGGCATTACGGGATCTTCAACGGCAATCGAACTGGAAAGAGAGATGAAATTTGCTTTCTCCGTCGATGTCGAGAGCGGAAATGTCACCAATCAGAAAAGAAGCGGACGCTGCTGGATGTTCTCCGGGCTCAATGTCCTCCGTACGATTCTCTATAAGAAGCTCAACGTGAAAAACATTGAGCTTTCCCAGGCATATCTTCAATTCTATGACAAGTTGGAAAAAGCCAACTTCTTCTTGGAAAAAGCTATACAATTTGCTTCGGAAGAGGTCAAATCAAGAAACAATGTCTTCCTTTTGGATTCAACCATCCAGGATGGCGGACATTTCGTGATGTTTAGCAATCTCGTCAAGAAGTATGGTGTTGTCCCGCTTGAGGAAATGCCAAATCACGCTGTCTCTTCTGAGACCATGGAACTCAATACTGTCCTTTCTTCCTATCTGAGCCAGGCGATGAAGGATCTTCGTTCTATGGTCAAAGAAGGAAAAAGCACAGAAGAAATCAGCAAAAAGAAGAAGGATGTTCTTTCTGCTATCTATCGTATCCTGACGATTTCTTTAGGAAGCCCTGTTTCTTCCTTCGAATATGAATATGTCGACAAAGACAATCATTATGTCCGTCTGAAGAGAATGACACCGAAGGAATTCTATGATGAATATATCAAGGAGGACCTTGAGGACTATCTTCCTTTGTGCGATGCCCCGCTTGGACATATGAAGCCACTGACAAGATATACCTGCGATATGGTCAACAACGTTGTCGGTGCTTCACCCATCATCTTCTTCAATGTTCCGCTTCAGGAAATGAAGAAGAGCGTCATCGCTTCCTTGAAGGCAGGTATGCCTGTCTGGTTTGCCGCTGATGTCTCAAGTCAGTCCTTAAGAAAGGAAGGCTATCTTGTCGATGGCATCCTTCTTCAAAACGAGCTTTTCTCTTTGGAGAATCATATGGACAAGGCCAGCCGAATGGATTACCGTTCTTCTTTCTGCAACCATGCCATGACCTTCACCGGCGTGAATCTGGATGGCGAAGGAAAATCCAACCGCTGGAAAGTCGAAAATTCCTGGGGCAAGGAGAATGGGAAGGATGGCTATTATGTCATGTCCGACAAATGGTTCGATGAATATGTCTATCAGGTCTTCGTCAAGAAGGAATATGTGAATCCTGAAATTGTCGAGGCTTATCAGAAATCCGCTTTGGAGAGTGTCGATCCATTTGATACGCTCTGGGCGATGATGAAATAAGGAGGAAAGAATCATGAATGAAGAAATCAAATTCGAAGATTTAGATCAGATGGAAAAAGGTTACAAGGAGAAGAAGGAAAATACCATTCTCCGCCATGCCTTGTCGAGTGCCGATATGAATGTGATTGCCACAAGCAAGGATGTCCCACAAAATGAGAATTTCACCTTTTCAATCGACAACAAGACGCTCCCTGTGAGCAACCAGAGAAGATCGGGCCGCTGCTGGATTTTCTCCGCTTCGACTATTCTCCGCGAAATCATCAACAAGAAGATCCATGTGAAGGATCAGTTCGAAATCTCGCAGAATTATATCTCCTACTTCGATAAATTGGAGAAATACAACTACTATCTTGAGAACATCATCATCCTGGTCAATCAGGGAAGAGTCCATGATGATCGAAAGATGGCTTTCCTGCTGTCCGGAGTCTCCGACGGCGGACAATGGGATATGTTTGTCTCACTTGTGAAAAAATATGGCATCGTCCCCAAGAGCGTCTATCCCGAGACAAGCCAGTCTGAGAATACCCATCTTTCTTCCTCGCTTTTGAATTCCCTCATCCGCAAATTCGCATGCGAAGTCACCAAGATGTATGAAAACAAGATCGGCTATGAGAAGATGGAAGAACTCAAGAGTGCATATATGGAAAAGGTCTATGCTCTTCTGACGAACTGCTGTGGGCTTCCTCCAAAGAAGTTCGATTTCGAATATGTCGATGAAAAGGGAGACTATCATATCGAAAAGAATCTGACGCCTCTTTCCTTCTTTGAGAAATACGTCGGCGATGAGATTGATGAATATGTTTCCATCATCCATGCACCAACCAAGGACAAGGAATATTATCAGACCTACAATATCGAATTGGTCGGAAATGTCATCAACGGCAAGCCAATCACCCATCTCAACCTGCCCCTTGAGAGAATCAAGGAACTCGTCATCGCACAGTTATCCGATAAGGATCTCGTCTGGTTTGGTTCGGATGTCTCTTATTATGGAAATAGAACCTCCGGTGTCTGGGATGATGAAAGCTTTGATTATTCCTCGATGTTCGATATCGACTTCAAGTTCGATAAGGCGGATATGCTCGACTTCTCCAATTCAGCCATGAATCATGCCATGGTCATCACCGGCGTGAATCTTCTCGATGGAAAGCCCAACCGCTACAAGATTGAGAATTCCTGGGGCGATGATATCGGAAAGAAGGGTTATTTCGTCATGTCCGACAGCTGGTTTGATTCCTTTGTCTATCAGGTTGCCATCAAAAAGAAATATCTCAATGACAAGGAACTTGTCGCACTGGAGACCAAGCCGAAGCTTCTTCCTCCATGGGATCCATTCGGTACCTTGGCTGACTAAAAAACAGGCCTTCATTCTTTTTATGGAATGGAGGTCTTTTCTTTTACAACCTATTTTCATCAGCCAAATTGTTTCCAAACGAAAAGCCAGGCGTCCCTGGCTATCATAGATTCTTGATATGGTATTCCTGATCATGAAGAAGAGGCAGGATGAGAGAAGCGAATTTTGCTTCTTCCTCTTGGGTGATTTCCCCATTTTCCTTCTTGACCATGATGAATTTTGTATCCGGAAGAAAGCAGATCATATAGATATATCTCTGGTCTACGCGGAACGTATACGAATTGAGGTCGTCATATAAGGAGAGAAGATGATTGCACATCTCTTTATCCTCGATTGGAAGAGGCAAGTCAAAGGAGTGGTCGATGATCGGTTCCTCCGTGTTCTGTTCTTCATGTCTTGCCTCAAGAGAAACCTCTCTGGGATTCATCATTAGAATCCCAGAAAGCAGTTTTTTTGCCTCGCTAAGAGAAAGATGGGCATCTTCCTTCAGACAGAATATGATGTTGTCTTTCATTATTTGATGACGATGGAAACGATCTTGTTCTTGACGACGATGATCTTCTTGATTTCCTTGCCGGAAATGGCCGAAGCGACTTTTTCCAAGGCAAGAGAAGATTTCTTGAGCTCTTCAAGTTCCTCATCGCTGGCATCCTTCTTGAAGTCAATGGTGCCTTTGAGCTTTCCATTGACCTGAATGGCATAGGTTACCGGCTTGCTATCGATGGCACTCTGGTTGACACTCGGCCATTTGACAAAGTCGATCAATCCTTCATAGCCCAAGAGGGAATAGAGTTCCTGAGCGAAATGCGGGACAACCGGAGCCAGAAGCTGAGCCAAGCCCAAAAGGATATTCTCTGGAAGGGATTTGGCCTTATAGAGTTCATTGACCAGGACCATGATCTGGCTTAATCCGGTATTGAAATGCAAAATCTCATAGTCGTTCGTGCATTTCTTGATGGTTGCATTATAGACGAAATCGAGTTCCGGATTATCGTCTTTTGTCCATAGAGACTTGTAGTTTTCATCCGTATAGAGACGATAGACGCGGTCAAGGAAAGTCTTGGCTGCCTTTGGTCCATCGGGGCTCCAAGGCATGGACTGGTCGACCGGTCCTTTGAACATCTCATAGAAGCGAAGGCTATCGGCACCATAATCACGGATGACATCATCTGGAGAGACGGTATTTCCGAGGGATTTGGACATTTTCTGTCCATCGCTTCCCAAGATGAGACCCTGATGATAGAGTTTCTGGAAGGGTTCATCCGAAGAGAAGATTCCTTCATCATGGAGGAACTTATGCCAGAATCTCGCATAGAGAAGATGCAAGACGGCGTGTTCGGCACCGCCGACATAGACATCGACTGGGAGCCAGTGATCCAGAAGTTTCTTGTCGCCGATGGCTTCCTTGTTGTGCGGATCGATATAGCGGGCATAATACCAGCTCGAACCGGCCCACTGCGGCATGGTGTTGGTTTCTCTAAGTCCATGCTTTCCATCGATGGTGACATTCAGCCAGGATGTCGCTTTGCTCAGCGGTGGCTTTCCATCGCCAGTCGGCTTATAGTCTTCCAAGACAGGAAGACGAAGCGGAAGGTCTTCATATTTGACAGGAGATGTTGTTCCATCATCCATATGGATGATCGGAATGGGTTCGCCCCAGTATCTCTGACGGGAGAAGAGCCAGTCGCGAAGCTTGTAGTTGACCTGATAGCGTCCTTTGTTCATCTCGATGAGTTTTTCAGTGATGGCCTTTTTGGCTTCTTCATTGTTCATGCCATCGGCAAAGGAGGAATTGATATGCTTTCCATCGCCTTCATAGGCAGAGGAAGAGCAGTCTCCTTCGATGACCTGGATCATTTCGATATCATGCTTCTTGGCGAAGTCATAGTCTCTCTGATCGTGGGTCGGAACAGCCATGACCGCACCGCTTCCATAGGTCGCCAAGACATAGTCGCCGATATAGATCTTGACCTTTCTTCCATTGATCGGATTGATGGCATAGCTTCCAAGGAAGACACCAGTCTTCTCTTTAGAGCCATCGGTTCTTTCCAGGTCGGATTTGCTCGCGACTTTCTTCAGGTATTCTTCGACATCCTTCTTCTGTTCATCCGCGGTCAATTTGCTGACAAGAGGATGTTCGGGAGCCAAAACGACATAGGTGCAGCCAAAGAGGGTATCCGCACGGGTGGTGAAGACTTCGATTTTCTCTTCATGGTCGACGACATCGAAGGAGACGACGGTTCCCTTGCTCTTGCCGATCCAGTTTTTCTGCATGGTCAGGGTGCTTGCCGGCCAGTTGATGGTGCTAAGACCATCCAGGAGCTTATCGGCATAGGCGGTGATCTTCAAGACCCATTGTCTCATCGGCTTTCTTTCGACAGGATAGCCGCCGCGTTCGCTTTTTCCGTCGATGACTTCCTCATTGGCCAAAACAGTACCCAAAGCCGGGCAGTAGTTGACCAAACGATAATCTTCATAGGCCAAGCCTTTTTCATACATCTTCAAAAAGATGAACTGCGTCCATTTATAGTAGTCGGGATCGGTCGTCTTGATTTCCCTATCCCAGTCATACGAAAATCCAAGACGCTTGAGCTGTCTGCGGAAATTGTCGATGTTCTGATTGGTATAGATGGATGGATCCTGGTTGTTCTTGATGGCAAATTGCTCAGCCGGAAGACCGAAGGCATCATATCCGATCGGATGGAGGACATTGTATCCCTGGGCTCTTTTCATACGGCTGAGAGCATCCGTGGCGGTATATCCTTCGACATGGCCGACGTGAAGCCCGACCGCAGACGGATAGGGGAACATATCCAATACATAAAATTTCGGTTTGGAGAAGTCATAGCAATCCGTTTTGTAGGTCTTGTTTTCTTCCCATACCTTTTCCCATTTTTCTTCTATATTCTTAAAATCATAACCCATGTTTGTTCGTCTCCTTCCATATAGGCAATAAATTATAATTCTTTTTTCTTTTTTTAGAAAGATGACCGGCTTCTTTCTTTAGGCATTTTTCTTCGGATGTCTTTTTTTGTAGGCTGTATAGCAGGAGCGGAAGAGAGCCTGCAAAGAAAGAAGGAATTCCGAGAAGATGATCATCAGAGAGAAACTTCGATATTCACTATAGAGGCTAAACGCGCTGTTTGTCGAATAGCCATCTAGGGAGAACGCCTGTTTTCTCACACCCACCACAAGGATGAATAGATAGGTCGCGATCACCAAAAGAAGAACGGCGCAGATGAATTGCAGGAAGTCCTTCTTCTTAAAGGAAAGGAAATCACAGAGCGCATAGAAGATGCATAGGACGAGTCCGCCTGTGGCAAATCCGATGAGGAATCTGTCATTGGACAAGAGAAGCTGGCAGAATTCCTGATTCTCGCCATAGTAGCCCATGGCATAATCAAGGAAGATGATGCTTTTTGCCAGTCCATAGACCATCATCAGAAAAAGCATGGCCAAAAAGGCTGAGATGATCCGCTTGTAGTTTTCTTTTATTTCCATGTATAAGAGTCCTCGAATTCCGAGAAGTAGTATAGGACGAAAAGAGAAAAAAGAGTATTGTTTCTTCTCTTAACCATGAAGAAATGAAGATTTTTCATTTTCTTCTTGCTTCCAGGCTATTGTTTTGGTATAGTATTTTTCGCATTGCGTAGCACGCAAGTAGTTATCCGTCTGATGACGCTTTTGAAAGTAGCCTCGCTATAAAGGTGAACAACGCTCATCCGGGATAAATGAACTTACGCCTTTAGCGTTATTGCGACTGTAACGAAAGGAGAATAGAAAATGCGTTACACAGGTCCTGTCTGGAGACAGTCCAGAAGATTAGGTTATTCCGTTTTGGGAAATGGCAAGGAACTTGCCAAACGTCAGTCCGTTCCTGGTGTCCATGGCGATGGACGTCCGAAGAAGAAGACTGAATATGGTGAACAGCTCACTGAAAAGCAGAAACTTCGTTTCACCTATGGCATGTCCGAGAAACAGTTCAGACGTTTCTTCACTATTGCCAAGGCCGATAAGACCAAGTCCACTGGCTTATCCTTGCTCCAGTTGTTGGAATCCAGATTAGACAATCTTGTCTATCGTATGGGTTTTGCCACGACAAGACGTCAGGCTCGTCAGCTTGTCACTCATGGTCACGTCACGGTCAATGGAAAGAAAGTCGATATTCCTTCCTACATCGTCTCTGTCAATGATGTCATCTCCTTCAAGGATTCTTCCAAGTCCTTAAAGGTTGTCCTTGAAGCCATCAACACAAAGCCAGCTATCCCGGCTTATGTCACGGTTGACAGCAACAAGGTCGAAGGAACTTACACCAGACTTCCGGAAAGAAGCGAACTCTCCAGCGAAGTCGATGAAGCTCAGGTTATTGAATTCTACAACAGAAAGCTCTAATCAAAATCAGTTCAATACTGGCTGGCAACAGCCAGTATCTATATGGCGGATATGGTGAAGAGGTTAACACAAGCGGCTGTGAACCGCTCATTCATGGGTTCGATCCCCACTATCCGCCCCATCAAAAAAACATAGGATTGACGCGATTGTGTCAGTCCTTTTTTTATAGGCATTATGAAAGAAAGAAGAAAACATCATGACGGAATGGGAAAGAATTGAAAGAGGTCTTGTCTACAACGACTTCGATGCGAATCTATTTGATCGCAGAGTAAGGGCAAAGAAACTTTTCGGAGCCTATAACAAGACCGAGGACGATGAAACAGAACTGCGGCAGCAACTTTTGCAGCAATTATTCAAAAAAATCGGCAGAAACGTATGGATTGAGCCGGATTTCCGATGTGAATTCGGAACGAATATCACGATCGATGATGGCGTGTATATCAACTTCGGATGCATCATCTTGGATTGTGCGGAAGTCACCATCGGTTCTCATACCCTGCTTGGGCCGAATGTCGGATTATATGCGGCCAATCATTCCATTGATGCAACCGAAAGAATCAATGGCGGATGTCAGGGAAAACCTATCCATATCGGGAAAAACGTATGGCTTGGCGGCGACGTCAAAGTCGTGCCTGGTGTCTCTATCGGCGATAACACGATCATCGGAACAGGCAGCATCGTCACAAAAGATATCCCATCCAATGTGATTGCGGTCGGAAATCCATGTCATGTCATCCGTGAAATCACGAAGGAAGACAGGACCATTTATTACGAAAGATTGAGACTGGAAAAGAAAGTGTCCTAAAGAAAAGAAGTTCAGTCAGAAAAGCAATCATTTCTTTCAGTTCATGAACGAAGAAATGCTTCATGCCTTCTATGAAAGGAAAATATCCTATGGAAAACAATACAGAAAATCAAATTTCAGAGAAAAAAGAAAATACCTTTTTGAAAACCTTCAAAGAAAAACTCATGACCACGACCAATGGCATGGCGATCGGTCTCTTTGGCACCCTCATCATCGGAACGATTCTCGATCTCTTTGCCCAGATTCCAGGCTTTTCTTCCTTATCGAGCTTCACAACCGTCATCAAAGGCCTCATGGGAGCTGGCATCGGTCTTGGAGTCGCTCTTTCCTTGAAGAAAAACGGCGTTGTCGTTGTCGCGTCGATGGCCGCTGGCATGATCGGAAACTACGCCTACAGTTTCGCGGATGGAAAAGTATCCTCCATCGGTGATCCGTTATCCTGCTATCTGAGTGCTGTTTTTTGTCTCTTGGCCATCAAATACATCATGCGGAAGAAGACGCCGGTCGATATCATTCTTCTTCCTTTGGTCGGGCTTATCTTCTCGCTTCTCTATTCCTTCTTACTTGCAAACTATGTCCATTACATCACCATCGGCTTAGGATGGGTCATTGAGAAGACATTCTCCGTCGTTCCTTTCCTGATGTGCATCCTCATCTCCGTTCTTGTCGGCATGGCCCTGACGGCTCCCATCTCCTCTGTTGCCATCTGTGTTGCCATCTCAATCGGAAACGTTCCTTTGGCTGCCTATGCCGCCCTGATCGGCTGCTGCACGCAGATGGTTGGCTTTGCTGTCCATACGGCCTATGACAATCGGTGGGGTTCTGTTGTCGCAGTCGGCTTCGGAACATCCATGCTGCAGTTCAAAAACATCGTTCGAAAGCCCTTGATCTGGCTTCCGACCATCATCGCCTCTGCAATACTTGGTCCCTTTGCCATGATCATGCCGATACAGGATGCATCTGCTTATGCAGAAAAAGGACTGACGGCTTCTTTGTCTGTTGCAGGAGGCATGGGAACATCGGGATTGGTCGGACCATTGAACGTCTTTGCCGCCAACAATTACAATTGGGTCTTGATTTTGGAAGTTCTTGCTTTCTGCATTGTCCTTCCAATCATCCTTGTCTTCCTCATCGATTTCATCTTCCGAAAACTCGGATGGATAAAGAAAGGCGATTTTTCCCTCTCGAGCGATCTATAAGACGATTTTCATCGATTCCATTCAGTTTTCAAAAGAAAAGACATATCCGCAACTTCTATAAGGAAGAAAGATATGTCTTTTTAGATATTATGAGAATTGCTTCACTCCTTTTCTTTCTCAGTTTTGGTTCCATAATCGTAGAGAAGAACACCGACTGTATACATGCAGGGAAGGATGAAGAGGAGATAATCAAGATAGTTCGAAGCGAAGATACCGACGATGATGCACGATATGAATAAGGAAATGACACCCAAGTGGAAAGCGTTGGAAATCGATGTCTGATCGTACTTCTTTCTTAGGATGAAATAGGTCGAAATACTAAGAACCAAGGAATAAATTGACAAAAGAAAACGGAAGAAATAGCGGATGAACCCACTCAGTGTATTCTCATAGACAAGCCAATCCCCGCTGAAAAGACTTCTTCCCTCAATCACAAGGAAGTAGAGTGAAAAAACGATGACCAAGGCCGCTGAAAGATAGGTAATGACGATTCCTAGTTTTCTCATAAGGAATTCCTCTTATAGATCATTTCGCACAAATCACTTGTCACATAGTCGCTGACAAGGACGCCGAGATTCTTTTTCTCATCCAGCATTTCCACAAGCCACGAATTGATGATTTTGGCTGTCGTTCCCGCATAGCTCGGAGGAAAGGAATCGACATAGTAGCAGGACGTGAAATTGAGAGTCAATGTACCGATATGACTCATGCTATATTCCAGACAGGAAGAGATCTGTTCTTTCTTTTTTTCGATTTCCTTGACTTTATAGTAGTCCTGAACATGAAGCAGACTCTCTTCAATATCGAAGGTATTCATCTGTTCGCTATTCTTTTGCTCAATCCATCCATCAAATGCAGGCAATCCTATGGTATTGTCCTTATATCTGGAAATGAGATAGATCTTGCCTCTCAGTTCTCCGAGTGTTTTTGGAAGTTCTCTTTCGAGATTCCAATAGGAAGAATAAGAAGCGATTTCTTTCTTCAATGTGGCCTCAAAGGAAGCAGTGCTATTTTTATCCTCGCTTTCCTTCTTGATGGATACCAAGATTGCCTCGGAAGGATGCTCAGTGAGAAACGACTTGAAGTTCTCCAGAACAATCGAAAAGTCCATTTTCTGATCGACAATGCCATGGACAATCTTCATCTCATCTTCTCTCTGCTGAAGGCGGATATCAAAGAAGCGGACACCAGCTTTCAGTTGGCCATCGATGGATAGATCCTGACATTTTCCAGATAGATCGCCGATGGAATGCAGAGCACCTGAATCATGCGACCCCGGGATGGATAAGGAAGTCAAAGAGACATCGTCATCCAGGCTTTTCATCCATTCGGCTCCCCTTGCCGTCGTTGATTTCGAACTGACGGGAAGCACAGCAAAAAGAGAAAGGATGAAAATAAGACTGAGGATGCCTGACCGAAGCAGAACTTGTTTCTTTTTGTTCATACTCTTAATTTATCAAAAATCAATACATGAAATCAAGATGAAAAGTACATTCCCTAATGACAAGGCAAAAAAATAAATGAAACATTCAAAATGAATCATCAATCAATTCAGGTCAATAAAACTTGTTTGTAGCATTGACCACA
>CAVCCX010000016.1:26492-33332 GCA_963600815.1 Bacteroides uniformis
TTATACGTGCGGAATGATGGTATCTATGTCGTTCCGATCAACTGTCTGAAGCCTTGATTGGATTCTTATGAAAATAACCCCGCCCATCAGGCGAGGTTATTGAAGATGGTCTCACAGGTTGTGAGATATTCTTTCGATTTCGGTTCGAGCATATAGACTTTCTCTGTTCCATAGAGCGGATTGAGATAATAAGGATATCTATTTAAGAAATCCTTCAGTGGAAGGCTTTTTTTATCATCTTCATAATAGTTTTCACCTTTCGAGGCATTCTCTTCAAAGAGAGAAACGACACTCTTCAGACAGGGCGAATAGCCAATCGTATTGGCATTCTGATAGGCGTTTTCACTCTCGAGCATGAAGTCGATGAAGCAGTTGGCCAGCGTATAGTTCTGACATGTCGTCGGGATGACCATCGAATCGAAGAAAGCGGCCGTGGTCGAAGGAACATAGACATCGAAGGAGATATCCGGATTGTCATTCTCTGAATAGACCAGATAGAGTGTATCGAAGAAATCACCAAGCTGGGTATAGCAGAAATCAAGGCTTCCATTGGCGACATTTCTCTTCAGGGAATCATTTCCGAACTGATCGAAGGCGATTTCCTTCAAGGCCTTGATGCAGTCCTTCTTGATTTCATCCGAGAGATCGCCATCCTTCTTTCCATCATAGGATGTGATATTCGGATCCAATCCTTTTGAAAGAAGATAGCTCGAGAGAATCCATCTTGCCGTATCATACATTCCGATACTCACCTTTTCCGAGAAGAGGCTTCGATCATAAAGGCTAGCAAACCCATTTTCCTTCAAGACAGAGCCGACATCCTCTTTCTTCTTGGAATAGATCAAGGAATAGCTTCCCCAGAAATAGGGCATGAAATAGGAATTGAATTCCTTGTTTTCCTCATTGACCATATAGGTTTTCATCAAGGAGGAAAGCCCATCGGAGAAGATCGTCTGATAGGAAGAAAGATTTTGATATTCCTTATTCAAGACATCCAATTCCCTCAGATAGCCTTCATTATAGAGCTGATGGACAGTGTAGTCACCAGGTATGGCGACATCATAACTCGTCGTCTGGGAGGTGATCTTCTGATACATCGCCTCAGAGGAAGTCACATCCTCTTCAATGACCTGGCAATGATATTTCTCTTCGAACTTCGAGACGAGATCCTTATCGATATATTCGCCCCAGTTGAGAAGATAGAGGGTGGTGCTCGGTGTCGAGAGGATCAAGAGAGCAAACGTCGTGAAGCAGATCAAAAAAGACAAAGCCACAATGAGAATCTTTTTCATTTATGGACTCCTTTCTTTTTGCTGGTCTTAAACGAGAAGAGGAAGACCAAAAGAAGGGTCAAAAAGGTCAGTAAGGCATTGAAGGCATAGCTTCCGGCCGAGAAATTCTTTTTCGTATAGGAAGAATAGACATAGTTGGAGAAATTCGAGAATCCATTGCCCTGGGTATAGAAGGAGATGACAAAATCATCGATGGACAAGGTAAAGGCAATCAAGGCACCGGTGAGGATTGCTGTCGACAGAGATGGAATGATGACCTTGAACAAGGCCTTCAATGGAGAACAGCCTAAATCCCTCGCCGCTTCATATAAGGATTCATCCGTCTGTTCGAGCTTGGGAAGAATCATCATGATGACATAGGGAATCGTAAAGAAGATATGGGCAACCAGCATGCTGGTGAATCCGAAGATGGATGGGAAGATGGGCTTGAGAAGAGAGAAGATGATCATGATGGAGATACCTGTGACAATCTCGGAATTCAGCATCGGAATCTCGTTGAGGAAATCCATCACCTTTCTGGCTTTCTTATCGAGGGCATTGATGCCGATGGAAGCAAAAAGTCCGGCGATCGTCGAAAGGAACGTCGCCCAGAAAGAGACAAGGAGGGAATCGAGAATGGACGTATAGAGCTGGCGATTGGTGAAGATTTCCTTATAGTTCTCAAAGGTGAACCCACCCCAGCTCAATGGCGAGATGGAATTGGCCGTCTGGTTGAACGACTGGTAGATGATGATGAAGATGGGGACATACATGATGGAGAAGACAAAAAGGACAAATACGACCTTGAAGAAAGCAATGAGGTTTCTTTTCCATGGGCTTTTTTCTAGCATGATTCCTTCCTCCCTTTCTTCTTATGCTGCGAAATTTCGAAAAACAGGGTGATGAAGATGATGATGAGACTGAGAATGATGCTGAGCAGAGATCCGAAATTGTAGTTGTTCTTCTCAAAGACAGACTGGATGAGGTTTCCGATGAGACGGATTTTTCCTTGTCCGATGGTCTGCGGGATAGCAAAGCCGGTCGCTGCCGGAAGAAAAACCATGATCACCCCGCTATAGACGCCATTCAAAGACAAAGGAAGCGTCACCTTGAAGAATGTCTTCACAGGTGTGACACCCAAATCCTTGCTCGCCTCAATCAGAGAACGGTCCATTTTCTCCAAGACCGTATATATCGGGAAAATCATGAAGGGAAGATAGGTTGTGACCGTGACTAGAATGACTGCCTGATAGCTTCCCACCAAATCGAGTGCCTTGAAGGCATCCATGGAGAAAAGACGAAGCCAGGAGACGATACGGAGCATCGAATTCGACCACATCGGAAGAATCAGGAGAAGAAGAACAAGCATCTTGTTTTTGATTTTCGAAAAGGAAAGGAAGTAGGCAACAGGATAGCCTAAAAGGATGCAGATGACAACCGTCAGCAAAGCCACCAGAAGGGAGTTTCCAATCGCCTTGAGTATGGAAATATCATGAAGACGGGTGTAGCTTTCGATACTCGCCGCCGCATTGGAGAAATCCATGCCGTTTGTCGACATGAATGTCAAGACAAGCATCACCAGCAGGGGAAACACGACCAGGAAGACAAGCCATACGAAGTAGGGTATGGCAAAAGGTTTGAATCTTTTCATTTCTGTTCCTCGATCATGGCACGGTTCTTTCTTCTCAGTTCCTGAATGAAGGAAGGCTGTTCTTCATCTTTCACTTTCATCAGATGAATCTCATAGAAATCGACCTTCAGTCCGACGATATCGCCGACTTCGACATTCTGATAGTCCTGAACCATGATGGTCTTTCCCTCACATTCGATCCAGAGGTCGAACGTCACGCCGGTGAAAGCGGACTTGATGACTTTTCCCTTCAGAATCGCCGAGTCGACATCTTCCAGGACCAGATCGAAATCCTCCGGACGGATGACGGCATCGACCACTTCACCTGGCACAAACGTCGTGATATAGGTTCTGAACTGCTCACCCAGGAAGGAGACTTTCTGATTTCCCAAGTAGGTTCCTTCCAGGATGTTCGGATTTTCATAGTTGGCCAAGAACTTCGCCTTATTCTCATTGATGGATTCGACATAGATGTTTCCTGGGGCGATCGTGAGCGGAATTTCGCTTCCCACCTCGATTTTGTCTTCGGATTCCATCTTGATCATCTTGTCCTTGATTTGGACATCGAGAAGATATTTGTTCTCACTATAGGTGGACTTCATGACTTTTCCCGTCAGTTTGGCGACATCCATCGAGCAGATATCGAAATCCTCTCTTTCCACGATGACATAGATTTTTTCACCCGGCTTGAGATCAAGAGCAGAGACCTTGAAGGTCTTGTTCAGAATCTGAAGTCTTCGAATATCCGTATACACGCCACGGAAGATATTCGCTTCTCCGATGAAGGAGGCGACAAAGGTATTCACCGGGGCATTGTAGATATCCTCCGGTCTTCCTAGCTGCTGTATCTTTCCGCCATTCATGACGACCACGGTATCCGACATAACCATGGCTTCTTCCTGGTCATGGGTGACAAAGATGAAGGTGATACCCAGTTTTCTCTGCAGTTCCCTTAACTCGAGACGCATGCTTTTTCTCAG
Organism: Bacteroides uniformis; assembly: GCA_963600815.1. Lineage (GTDB taxonomy): Bacteria > Bacillota_I > Bacilli_A > RFN20 > CAG-288 > Enterosoma. Next base: position 30,374 of record CAVCCX010000016.1, read on the forward strand.
TTTCAGATCCAAAGCCGACAACGGCTCATCCAATAGAAGGATTCGTGGCTTATTGACGATGGCTCTGGCAATGGCAATACGCTGCATCTGACCACCGGAAAGTGAAGAGATTTCCCTGTCTTCATAACCATCCAGGTTGACGAGTTTCAGAGCCTTGATGACTTCCTCATGGATGACATTCTCCTTGAATTTCCTGTCACTGATTTCTTTCACCATCTTGTCGTAGCAATCCTGGTTCGAGAAACTATCCATGATTTTCTTGATGGCAAGAGAATATTTCTCCTTCGATTCCAAAAGAGAGGACTCCAATTCGAAAGAGAATTCCTTGGCAAGCAAAAGGAGATCTTCTTTTGCCTGAGCAAGACTCTTGATATGCTTTTCTTTCTCAATCGTCTTCCATTTCTTTTCAGCCTTCAGAAAACGACTCAGTTCAGAAAAATGCTCGATGACATATTTCTTGACATCCTTTGGCTTTTCGATGAAAGTCAGCTTGTGGACGAGGGCATTGATGTCTTCTTCCTCGAATCCATACTTTTCCATCATGTTCATCGTTCCGATATCATAGACATTCGAATAGATATTGTTTCTCAATCCGAATGCGATATTGTCGTAAATGTCCAGATGCGGAAAAAGGGCGTATTTCTGAAAGACAGTGTTGATGGGTCTTTTATGGGAAGGAAGGGAGGAAATATCGATTCCATCCAGAAGAAGCTGTCCTTCTTCCATCGTCTCAAAGCCTGCAATGATGCGAAGCGTCGTCGTCTTTCCGCACCCGGATGGGCCGAGAAAGGTGACGAATTCATTCTCATTGATCGAAAGATTCAGATCGTCCAGAATCACATTGTCGCCATAGGATTTCTTAATCCCTTTCAACTCCAGAATCTTACGTGCCATGACTATTCCTCCTTGGAAGAACACGATGTTGAAAATAAACGAAATAGATTATAGGACCTAAGAAAAAATATACAATCATTTTTTTGATTTTTTTGAGCAAAAAAAAGAAACAAGACGACGCTGTCTCATTTCTTTTCATCCAGATGGAAATCACACTTCTCCAATAGCTCATAGATATGGACCATGCTGAGGTAGAGAAGAATCTCATTATCCGACCAGACCTTCTCCCTTTCCGACTCCAATAGAAGGACAGTCGGTTCCTTGACTCTCACTTTATAGACCACAAAGGATTTTGTCTTTCTTTTGTCCATCAGAGGGATAAACGGACATTCCTCCAATTTGGTCAACACCGATCGGTAATAGATGCTGAAATTCTCTGTTTCCTCAAAGGAATAGGCTTCCGGGCCAAAATGAGGAAGAGGAAGATTCTTGAAGTTTTTCTCGACATAAAGAGGAATCTTCTCTGTTTCTGTAAGAAGATAAACTCCTTTTTCAGAGAAATAGTTTCCAAGCATATGGCTGATCATCGTCATGGCTTCGATTTTCTCATGATGTCGGAACATATCATAGATATAGTCGACAAGGCCATGGACGCTCAATGAAGCCTTCTTCTTATGGACATCGATCAGGCCATGGAGATTTCGATTGTAGATGATGAAGCAATTCTTTCCTTTCATTTTTCCTCGATAGAGAGCCTTATCAGCATCATCTAGAAGAAGATCCAGTGTCTTCGCATCGATCGGATAACGGGAGATGCCCATGGTCAAAGAGAGAGGATAGGCATTGAGAAATTCCTCATCGAGATAGGGAAGTTTCATCTTTCGGACTGCTTCTGACATGTCTCTCGCTTCATTCCAGACATCCTCATAGGTCGCAAGGTTTGGAAACAGAACGACAAATTCATCTCCCCCATACCGGAAAAGAAGCCCTTTGTCTCCGATGACATTCTTTAAGACATCACAGGTATCCTTCAGAACCTTGTCTCCGATGAGATGGCCTTTGATATCATTGACTTTCTTGAAGTTGTCGAAGTCGACGAAATAGAGTGTGAAAAGAGTATTCGTCTCAATGAGATGATTCGCATATTTGAAAAGATAATCCTTATTGATAACCCCAGTTAGGCTATCATAGACATGCTCTGTTTGATGATTCGAAAAGAAAGGGTCCTGTTGGTAGTTCATGAAATTATTTTATCGCTTTGATAAAGAAAAGGAAAGTTAACTCATGCTAATCAAGATTGATTTAGCCTCTTGGCACAAAAAAGTATGCTTTTCCTGGAAAGAGAGTTTCTTTTTCTTCAGGTCATTCATAAACAGGAAAGGGCAGACTTTTTGTATACATGATACCATCAAAGAAGAACCATCCTCTTCTCATCATGAAAAAGGACTTCATCAGTCAGAAGCCTTGCTGATTGTGATTGTCACTTCTGTTTTGTTTGTCATATTCTCGCCATTGATGGTGATTGTATAGGTGTTCTCTCCTATCTTCTTAACGCTGACTGTCGCCGTTGTCTCTTCCTCAGAAGTCACAGTGAATGTATATCCATCAAGGACGTATTGGTAAAAGACAGTACTTTCATCAACGGAAGTCGATATCCTTCCAGAAGCCTCGACTGTGATTTTATATTTCGTCGTATCGCCATTGACATCCTCAAGAAGGAATTCATAGACCAAGGAAGTGGAAGAAGTATCGATAGTGATTTCCGTGGGACTCTCAACCTTCTTTCCGTCATTGTCATAGACCGTGTATTCATCCTGATTGTCGCCTTTGTTCCCATCGGCATCGATGACATAATATTGACCTTCGGAGGAGGTAGCGCCGTCAAATCCTTCCACTTTATCGAGCTGATAGACCTGAGTCGTTCCATCATTCAGGACATAATCATAATAGGTCAGACGAGAGGTTGTCTTCACTTCACTGCTTAGAGGAGTAATCTCTGCTGTTTGGTCATTGATTGTGAGACCCAATGAATCTTTCTTATAGTCACACGAGATTGTCGCCTTATTGGTATACGTCACTTTGGCTGTCGAGGAAGCTTCACTGCTCTCTCGATCGAAGGTGATTT
>CAVCCX010000017.1:0-33047 GCA_963600815.1 Bacteroides uniformis
GGAAACAATCGTTATTTAAGGAACTTTTTGGAAATAATAGATTCTTTTTTAGAAATAAAACTTAACATCGTTTCTAAAAAAGTGAAAGAAAAAAGGCAATCAAACAATTGAATTGAACTGACATCTTCTTTATAATCTATCTAACCAAGTTTGGAGGAATTATAAAAACATGGCTAAAGAAAGATCAACTCCACGTTACATCAAAATCGCTCAGGATGTCTGTGGAAAAATTTTGACAGGTGAATATCCAGAAGGCACATTGCTCAAAGGACGTTCCATCTTGGGAGCTTCCTATAATGTCTCCCCGGAAACAGTCCGCAAGGCTCTCAACATTCTCGAGAAAGAGAAAGTCGTCTCTTCCAAGAGAGGCGTCGGTGTTTTTGTCGATTCCGTTTTGCATGCACAGGAATTCGCCAACAAGTGGAAGGCTGAAACACAGATCAAGGACAAATATGCAAACCTTGAAAAATTATTGGCTCAGCAGAGAGAAATCGAAGCCAAGGTCAATGCCGCCATCGATGATATGAAGGATTCCTTCACCTATCAGACCACAGAGGCCATCAAGTTCTCCAAGGTCGAAATCCCGCAGAATTCCTGGATCGATGGAAAGACAGTCGGTGATGTCTATTTCTACAACTACACCGAAGCCACCATCGTTGCCATCATCGGTTCCGACAACATGACCAAGCAGTCTGTCGGCCCGGATTTTGTCTTGCATTCCGGAGACAAGATCATCTTCGTCGGCAAGGACAACCTCACCTATGACCGTGTCCTTTCCTTCCTCACCTATGGTGTCATCAACCAAGGCGAATAATCAGAAAGAATCTTTTTGAGAATCAAGCCATTGCAATCGTTTTGCAGTGGCTTTTCTTCTTATCGGACAGAAAGGACAAAGAACATGATACTCAGCAGTGAAGACGGTGAATTATTCTATAAGCTCTTCCTTCCGCTCCTCGATTATGTGAATGTGAAGAAGCATGTCGTCGATCCAATGAAATATAGAGTTGGCAGTGGAGGAATTGATCCGACTTACGCAAAAAAGATTGCAAACACATTGTGGACCAATACCTCTCTTTTGGATGACTATATCGCTGAAAAAGGAAATGATTTTCCTCAGGACCATAAGGATATCCTGCTAAGCTGGAAGAGATGCGTAAAAGATGATTTCTTCATCGAAAGACATCTGAAGAGCGGTTCCATACTTGTTTCAGGAAATGAAAATGTCTATCTTGTGAAAGGCATCATGTCGACATGGGAAGAACTTTCCCCATTCGATCCTCCAATCTATCTGAGAGGAACGATCATTCCATTCCGAGATGTCATCATCCCGGATGGCTTACTCGAAGTCATGCCGATCCGCTTCGGTTCGAACTTCAAGGAAGACCTGAGAAAGAAATACATCGACGCCAAGAACAACGGCAAAGTCATAAAGAAACTCTAGATCAGCCAAAGAAAAAGGTTTATTTCCAAAACAGGAAGTAAACCTTTTTCGATTTCATCAGTCAGTTCAATCAGCAGGATGTTTTGACTCTCTCCGCACCCTCAACAATGGAATCAATCTGTCCTTTGACTTCATCCCACAGTTTCTTTGCGCTATCCGACATCTCGCCTTTGCAATAGACATTGCCTTCACTGAGCGTCACATTGGAGGAATTGATCTCTAAATGACGATTTTTCTTATCTGAACCACTCTTCTCCTTTGGTTCAAGAGTGAAGGAATACCAGTGGAGATTGACTGCGCCATCTGCGATTTCAGTTTCCATCTTCAGTGTCGAGCTGTTTCGAATCTCATAATCCAGATTGACAATCTTCTCCTTCAGATCGTCGTTCAGTTTCTGTTCCTTCATCGCGGAATATTCATTGATGTTTTCCACCTTCTCGAAAACATAATTCAACTCAACAGATTCGCATTCCATTTTTGTCTTCGAATAAGAGGTTCCTGAAGCACAGGAAGCCAAGAACAGCAACGGCAAAATAAAATTCATTTTTTTCATAAAGCCACCTCCTTTTTCCTAAATCAAGTTTCTACAAAAGAAATGAACTTCTTCCTTCTCGAATGCAAAGCCAACGATAAACTTCAAGCCATCAAAGAGAAAAAAGATATTCATGAAGCGAATTCAAAGGATGATTTATGGTTACGAATATTATAATTTTAGACATTTAGTTTTGCACAGGTGGTCTGATGTGTGCATAAACTAAATATTGTCTTCATATGATATATTTATAGATTCTTGAGCAGTTTTCGCTTTTTCTCCTTGTTTAATGCATCACGGAAACGCACGATTTGTCGCGTTTTTGTCATCATTTCCAACAGTTTCGCGATTTTTCGGTAGCCGTCCAAGGGGTAGGACATGATGAAATGGAACAGGTTCAGCCAGTGTTGGATGTCCTTCCTGTCATACCGGCTATGCTCGTCGAAGAACATGCGCATGTATGAATGGAGGTCATTGATCGGCTGCAGCGGATTCTTCTTCATCTTGGATGCATCCTTCGCATTGTAGGCCTCCGATTGCAGATTGTATTTCCCGATCAGTGCCCTATGGCTTTTCTCGCCGTCATGGACGATTGTCGATCCTTCCCTGATGTGATTCTCGAAGGCCTTCAGAAGCCTCTCGTCCGATGGCTTTCCCTTGCCGCAGGCAATGAAGAGCATGTTGTGCTTTTCATCCACGGCCGTAGCGACACAGATCTTGTTCCTAGACAGTCCTCTCAGCTTCTTTCCGTCCTCCTTGGTGATGAGACGGTCCGATGGCATCGGGATATACTTCTCATCGAGGACGATCCTGCCCTCAAGCACGATGTCAGACTGTTCATCCTTCAGTGCGACAAATGTCTTCAAAAGCCAATAACTGCCAGTAGTATGGGCATTTCTGTTGCTGAATGCGGCATCTCCGACCGAATCGAACCGGAGGAGATGCATGACGAACTCGAACCATTCGCTGATGGGAATCCTGTGCTGATCGAAGAGCGTTCCGCTTAGCGGATTGAAGCTACGTCCGCATGAATTGCACCTGTATCTCCTGATGCCATATCGGGAGGTTCCGTTCTTCTTGAGATCGGCCGATGCGCAATAAGGGCAGGCTTCGACAGGAAGGCTGTTGATCAGGGAACATTCGAATGCTGTGTTGACCCTATGCTTTTCCTCGAACCACTCCTTCATCGTCTTCTCCAAAAGCATCTCGTAATCCGTCTCGGCAGGTCTCCCATCTGAAAAGAAGTCCGTAAAAGACGTTCCCCACTTCGTGGGCTTGGCATGTTTCATATATCGTGGTGGTCGTTCCTTCCGGGAGCCAGAGAATGCGACCACCACGTCGAACAATTCCCTGACTCCCGGACGGAAGTTCAGTGCTCCCTTTCACGAGCACCACCATTATATCACAGCCGTCTTTGTTCTAGTTTTCTAGCACACCTGTGCAAAACTAAATGTCTAATTTTATTTAAGTATATGTCAACTATAATTTATCGCATTCTTTTTCTTTGTTAACAAAAAAACAAAATGTGTTCCATTTAAGAAAGAAAAAGGGATGCATATTTCAGTGCTTTTTTCTCTCTTTTCATTTACAATATTGTCGTTATGAAAAAGACAGAACAAACCAATGCTCAAAAAGTGAAAAGCCAAAGTGTGGAGAAGGCGAAAACAACCGCCAAAGTCAAAAACACAGGCAAGCAGAAAAAGCAGGAATCCGAGACGATGAAGCGTCTGAAAATCGAGAATGAGAGTGCACAGTCCATTGTCAAAATGGCTGGGATCGACTTTGCACAATACGAGGATTCTCTTTCCTCGATTCAGCGTTCAATCGTATCCAATAACAGCAACGCAGCCTTGAAAGCCATCAATCCCATCAAAAAGAAACTCGAATCCTGCATTCAGACATTCTTACAGGAAAACAAGGAATACAAGATTGAATTCGTCTTCTTCTTTTCCATGATGGAAAATGCCTTATACCGGGAATACTACTTCCAACCGAGTGTCCTGCAGATTCCTTTCCCCTATGATATTGTTTCTCTTTATACCTTGGAAGGACAGGCCTATTTCCAGAAAGGGGATTTTGTCCATGCCAAGGAATGCATCCATCAGGCCATGCGCTATGATCCCATCAATGTCGACCTCCTTTTCCTATCCGCGGATCTGAACCGAAATCAGTTCAATTGGTTTTCCTATAAGAGCGATCTCGATAAGATTCATACATTCATGTACAAGGAAGAAGACTATCGGAAATATTATCGATATCTGGCGACTTATTACACCGAATATGAAAAGAATCCTCTCTTGGCAAAACTTCTTTCCAAGCTTGGAAATGAGAAGGATAAGAATACCTTATACCAAGCCTGGATGCTTCTGACGGAAAGCCAGAAGAAGCTTCTGAATGAATATGAGATCCCCTATGACCTTTCGGATTTTGTTCTCAATGTGCTGACAAGCGCATGCAAGATCTGTCTTTTGTACAACAATATCCAGGGATACAAATATTATTTCAATGTCTTCGTCAAATTCAGAAATGACAAACAGATAAATGAACTGATCCACAATGAAGATAAATGAGAATAAAAGAAACGTCATCGCCAGAAGAAGCATCTTTCCTTCTTCCCTTTTCCATTTGGAAACCGTGATCATTCTTCTCGGCTTTGTTTTGATTGTCGTCGATCTCAGCCTGATGTTTTTTGTCTACAAGGAATTCAAGGTCTCGACCATCATCACCTCTTCGATCTTCCTTCTCATCATTCTCTTCTGTGCGTCCCAGCTTCTCTCCTATCTTCTTTCCAACAAGGCCGGAGAGGAAGCCATCATCGCCCTAGAGAATGAATTCGATCTCTATCTTGCAAGAGAAAAGGAAATCATCCTCAGGAAGGAAGATATCCTTCAGGTCGAAACGACCAGAAATATCTTTTCTTTCTTCATCAAGAACAAGAATACAGGAAGCCTAAGAATCACATACAGGGAAGAAAAGAAGACAAAGAAAATCACGATTCCCTATATCGACCAATATGTAGAGACAAAAGAGAAAATACAGAAGATTCTCAACACGAAATAAAAAAAAGAAATGCTATAAAATCTATCTTATCTATTGCTACATTTATAGCACGATGTTAATCGTTCTGTCGACATAGAAAAAGTCTATTTTCCCGAGAAAGATCGGAAGAATAGACTTTTTTCCATTGCTATAATTTTTATTTGGCGAATTCTTCTGGATGATGGGCTTCGTATTTCTTACGCTCGGCAGTATCGAGGATCTTCTTTCTCATACGGATCGACTTCGGCGTGATTTCGCAGAGTTCATCGGTATTGATATAATCAAGGCAATCCTCCAAGGACATCTTGCGAGGCGACTTGAGAACGACTGTGACATCCTTATTGGCCGAACGCTGATTGCCTAAGGACTTGGTTCTCACGACATTGACAGCCAGATCCGAATTGTATTTGTTTTCACCGACGATCATGCCTTCATAGACATCGACACCAGGACCGATGAAGAGGGTTCCTCTGTCTTCGGCGGATTTGAGGGCATAGGCAGTCGACTTTCCATCATCGGTGGCGACAAGGACACCGTTGATTCTCTGTCCGATGGCACGATTGACCTTTGGACGATATTCCTTGAAGGAATGGTTAATGATGCCATATCCCTTGGTGGCGGTCATGAACTGATTCATGAAGGAAATGAGTCCACGGGAAGGAATGACATAGGTCAATCGAGTCTGACCATTTTCGCTGGTCATGTTGATGGTCTCGGCCGAGCGGTTTCCGACCAGCTGCATGACGGCACCGGCATATTCATCCGGAACATCGATCTGAAGGTCTTCATATGGTTCGCATTCGACACCATCGATGACCTTGATGATAACCTGTGGCTTACTGACCTGAAGTTCGAATCCTTCTCTTCTCATCGTTTCGATCAGAACGGAAAGATGGAGTTCGCCACGTCCGGTGACGATGAAGGACTGATCGGTATGGTCGATATCGATGCGCATAGAGACATCCTTCTGGGATTCTTCATAGAGACGATCCTGAATCTTCTGTGCTGTGAGAAGTGTTCCTTCCTTTCCGCTGAACGGAGAGGAGTTGGCGGCAAAGGTCATACGCATGGTCGGTTCATCGATACGAAGCGGGGGCAAGGCTTCCAGATGGTCATTCGGACACACGGTTTCACCGACCATGATATCCGGAAGACCGGCAATGCCGCAGATATCACCTGCCTCGACATGATCGACATCGATGCGATCAAGTCCATGGTAGGAGAAAAGTTTGGCAATCTTGAACTGGGTGGTCGTGCCATCGAGTCTCATGCAGGAAACAGAATCGTTGAGGTGGATGACACCGCGGTCGACTCTGCCGATACCGATTCTTCCGACATATTTGTTGTAGTCAAGAAGGGATGGCTGGAACTGCAAAGGTTCTTTTTCATCAGCCGCTGGAGCAGGGATGGTCTTCAAGACCGTGTCGAACAAAGGATCCATGCCCGGCTTCTGATCCTCGACCTTGTCCGAATAGGAGGAAGTCATGTTCAAAGCCGATGTATAGACGACCGGGAATTCGAGTTGCTCATCATCAGCACCCAAATCCATGAAGAGTTCCAAAACCTGGTTGAGAGCACGTTCCGGATCTGCACCAGGACGGTCGACCTTGTTGATGACAACGACCGTCTTCAGATGATAGGAGATGGCCTGTTTGAGAACGAAGCGTGTCTGGGGCATCGGTCCATCGAAAGCGTCGACCAAAAGGCAGACACCGTCGACCATATTCATGATACGTTCCACTTCACCGGAAAAGTCGGCGTGGCCTGGGGTATCGACAATGTTGATCTTGTAGCCTTTGTAGTTGATGGCGGTTGTCTTTGCAAGAATAGTGATGCCTCTTTCATGTTCCAACGGATTGGAATCCAAGGCACGGACCATGACCTTTTCGTTTTCACGGAAAGTTCCGCTTGTCTGCAAAAGAGCATCGACCAACGTCGTCTTGCCGTGGTCAACGTGGGCAATAATGGCAACATTTCTGATTTTATCGTTCATGACAGATTCTCCTTTCACGTGAAAAGACGTGAATAAAACTTAGTTATTATAATAACTATACTCCGTGAAATAAATTGTTTTTTCACTGAAAATGTTTACATATCCAAAAAAGAAGGCAAAATATGGCTACATCGACAGGTCGAAATCCGAATAGAGTTTCTCCAACTGGGTGTCGAGTTTTTTGATCTCGTCCTCAATCTGCTTCATTTTCTCCTTCGAGGAATAGTTCTCCTCCAGGTAGCAGGAATCCGTCAGTTCCTTTTTTCTCTTCTCCAGACGGTCGATTTTCTCCATGATTTTCTCCGGGGATTCTCTTGTCAGCCTGGTTTTCTTCATCGGTTCCTGGGCTTTCTTCTTTTCCAGTTCAATCTGACGCTCCTGTCTCTTCTGAAGGTCTTCCAGTTCCAAGGCTTCTTTTTCCTCATTCATGATCTTGATGAGTTCTTTTTCCTTGAAAGCCGAATACGGTCCTTCATAGTAGTAGCCTTTTCCATGATAGAGATAGAGGAGTTTATTGCAGGTCTTATCGATGAAATCACGATCATGGGAAATGATGACAAGGGTTCCCTCATATTCATTCAAGGCGTCGATCAGTTCCGAGATGGAAAGCATATCGAGATGATTTGTCGGTTCATCCAGAAGAAGAAGGTCATAGTCTTCCAAGGAAAGATGCAGAATCTCGATGCGCATGAGTTCTCCACCGCTCAGTTCACAAAGCCTTTTTTCATTCGCTTCCTTGTAGGTGAAGGCGTATCTTGCCAATCCAGAATAGATTTCCTCATTGCTCATCCGAGGATAGAGGTTTCTGAAATGGTCGAACAGAGTCTCATCCGACTGATAGGAACGGATATCCTGTCTGAGGATCCCCATCGACATATGAAAATAGCGGCGGATGGTTCCGCAATAGGGCTGCAGTTCATTCATCAAAACTTTTCCGAACGTCGATTTTCCAATGCCATTGGCACCCATGACGGCTAGATGGTCTTTGCCAAACAGGGTGAAATTGATGCCATCGATCAGAGGATGATCATATCCAACAGCCACCTGATTGAAATCAAGAAGTTTCTTTCCTTCTCTTGTCTCACCCTTCAGGCCAATAGAGAGAGATTTGTTCTTTCTCTGACTTGGATCGGATATCGAATTGGCCTGAAGCCTTTCGAGTTTCTTTTCCCTGTCATGGGCTCTGGAGGCAAAGCGCGGCTTTGGCATATAGAAGGTGATGAAGCGTTCGAGTTTCGCCCTTTCCTCTTCCTGGGCCTTGTATTGTGCCAGTTCATTCTCATAGCGGTTTTTCTTTTCGATGGCAAAATTGTCATAGTTGGTGTTGTACATCGTATAGACCTGATGGTCGATATCCAGGATATGATCAGCGACATGTTTGACAAACGTAATATCATGGGAGACAAAAAGGACGGCTCCCTGATAGGACTTCAGATAGTCTTCCAGCCACTCTATGGAAATGATGTCGAGATGGTTTGTCGGTTCATCCAAGATCAGGATGTTTGGATTCAATAAAAGAAGTTTCGCAAAAGCAACACGTGTCTTTTCTCCTCCGGAGAAGGTGGAAATTTTTCTGTCATAGTCCTCCTTAGAGAAGGAGAACATATTGAGAATCATCGCAATCTTGTATTTGTAGTTGTATCCATCCTGAGCCTCAAAAGAAAGCTGTGCCTTGGAATACTGATCCAGAAGCTGTTCATCCTCTGGATGAAGAGAGACCTCCTTGGAGAGAGTCTTGATTTTCTCTTCCAGGACCAAAAGGTCCTTATAGACGGACAAGGCTTCCTCATAAAGAGTATGATTCACATCCTCAATAACATCCTGAGAAAGATAACCGATCGACGTGTTTTTGGAGAAAATGATTTTTCCACCTGTCACCTCCTCTTTTCCAAGGATCATCTTGATCAGTGTCGATTTTCCAGATCCATTTGGGCCAAGGATTGCCGTCCGATCTGAATCACGCACAATAAAAGAAACGGGCTGGAAAAGTTTTTCACCCGAAAATTCTTTATACACATCCTGCAAAGACAATATCACCGACATAATCGTTAATCTTTCTCAATCAAGAAGCTGTCGGAAGAATCCATTTCGATTCTTTCTTCGACAACCGGAGGAACTTCGATCGGATCATTGGAGAACTCGAAGTCATTCAACGCCGATGTCACCAGAGACTGCATGCCAGGCTTTTCTGTATAGAGTGTAAGAAGGACATCGCCTTTAGCCACTTTGTCTCCGAGTTTCTTGCTTAACAGGATACCGGCTGTCGGATCGATGACATCTTCCAAGGTCTCTCTTCCGGCTCCAAGCTTCATGCTGATCAGACCGAGATCCATCGTATTGATTTCGGAAATATAGCCAGACTTGATGCTGCGAATCGGAATGGAATACATGCTGTTGGGGAATTTGGCAGGATCATCGATATAGGTCGTATCTCCGCCCTGGGCACGGACAAACTGCTTGAAGACCTTATAGGCAGATTCATCTTCCAGGCTATGGAGAAGATCTTCTCTTGCCTTCTTTCGATCCTGATAGAGTCCTGACTGAAGAAGCATCGTCGTTCCGCTCGAAAGGCAGAGTTCGGTGAAGTCCTTCGGTCCCTTGTTATGCAAGGTATCAATCGCTTCCTTCACTTCCAGGATGTTTCCGATGGCATTGCCCAAAGGCTGGTTCATGGACGTGATTTCCGCCTGGACATTCTTCTTGAAATGGGCGCCGATTTCGACCATGAGCTTGGCCAAGGTTTCCGCATCCTGCTTATTCTTCATGAAGGCACCGTTTCCATATTTGACATCCAAAAGGATGCAATCGCATCCGGATGCAAGTTTCTTGGACATGATGCTCGAGGCGATCAGAGGCATGGAATCGACCGTTCCTGTCACATCGCGAAGGGCATAGAGTTTCTTATCGGCCAGATCGATTTCCTTACTCTGTCCAATGATGCTCATGCCGCATTTGTTGACCGTATCGATGAATTCCTTGGGGGAGAGGGTGATATTCATTCCCGGAATCGATTCGAGCTTGTCGAGCGTTCCGCCGGTGAATCCAAGTCCGCGTCCGGACATCTTGGCGACCTTGACGCCAAGGCTGGCAATCATCGGGCAGAGGGCCATCGAGGTCTTGTCTCCGACACCGCCCGTGGAATGCTTGTCGCATTTGACGCCATTGATTTTATCCAGATTGAAGATGGCTCCCGACTGCATCATTGTTTCCGTCAAAGAAAAGGTTTCCCTCTTGGTCATTCCCTGGAATCGAATCGCCATGAGAAGAGCGGATGTCTGATAATCCGGAATCTCATCCTTGCAGTATCCTTCGATCCAGTATCGGATCTCCTCATCGGACAATTCCTGTCCGTTCTTCTTCTTTTCAATGATAAGAACCATGTCCATAAAAAGTTACCTCACCTTCCAAAATTCGTATAAATCATTATACCATAGTCCAAAAAAAGATGGACGACGTATGGCATGCTCTTCCAGACAAGAAAAAAGATGAACCTTTTCATCAGTCCATCCTTTTTGTGTTCTGTCTCGGAATTATTCGATATAAATGACAACCCAGCGATCATTCTCCAATCCGTTGATATTGTCATAGATTCTCAAAAAGACTGTGTGAACCTTTTCATCGCCGGTATAGATGAGTTGGGAATGGGGCGTTGTATAGATATATTCCTGATCGTCGGACGTTTCCCCGTTGGTGACAAGGGCTCTTCTGGCCATGAAAGCTTTTCTGGCATTGCCGACAAGCGTATATCCGCAGTTGGAATTCTCGGACATCGGGATCGGTTTTCCATCCTTATGGACAAAACGGATTTCCGTATTCGGGTAGAGAACACCCGTATAGTAATATTCCTTTGTTCCATAAAGAGGGGAGACATGAGCGGAAAACTGATGCTTTTCATTTTCCTGAACGAGATAGACATCTTCGCCAGTATCTTCTTCCTTCGACTGCGTAACTTCAAGCAAAGGTCTTCCTTTGAACGGCTTGACGTTCTTCGAATCACCGGATTTGACTTTTACCATAAGTTTTATCCTCCTTAGATGTGTATTGGACAATACTATTATAATACAAAACAAGAAAGAAAGCGCTTAGAAGTTTAGAGAATTTATGGAATTTACAGCCAAAAGAGGGAAATCGGATGAAACCTATTTCACATGAGCGTTCTCTCTTTTTCATTCTAATCAATATGGTACAATATACCGCGAGATTACACTATGTCAAAAAAACATCATGCTGACAAAAAAAGAGCCATCGAAAACAAGGAAGAATTCGATTTTTCCTCATTGCTAAGCTATTGCAGCGAAGAAGAAAAAGAAAAATTCACAAGAGGACTTTCATCTTCTCCGGTTTCCGGACTTCTTTTGAATGAGGAATTCTGCAATCGGGATGAATTCAAGGCCCGATTCCCAGAGCTCAAGGAAGATAAGAAGGATTCCCTTCTTTTCCGCTTTGACAAGAAAGAAGATAGCCTTGGAAAAACACTGGAACATTTCGGTGGCTATTTCTATATTCTCGATCCGAGCAGCGCTCTGATTTCCAGCTACCTAGAGAAACTCCTGAGGAAGGATTTCATCTCCTTTGATCTTTGTGCCGCACCCGGTGGAAAGACGATCGCACTGGATCTGAGAAGAAAAGACGGCTATTATCTTGCCAACGATCTTTCTTTTGACCGTGCGCAGGAAATCGACAAGAATGTCCAGCGCCTGAGAAAGACAAACATTCTTTCTTTGTCGATCGACCCGATGAAACTGAAGCTTCCCAATCTCTTCGACCTTGTCATCGCCGATGTTCCCTGCTCGGGATCCGGCATGATTCGAAAAGAAAAGAAGATGATGAAGGACTGGTCGATGGAGAAAGTCGAAAGGCTTCTTCCAATCCAGAAGAACCTTCTAGAGAAAGCCTATGAGATGACAAAAGGCAATGGCATCATCGCCTATTCTACCTGTTCCTTATCCATCGAGGAAGATGAATGCCAAATCGAGGATTTTCTTTCAAGACACAAAGACTGCTCTTTGATCGATATCGATCTGAGGAATGGGATGGTCAAGGGAATGAACAATCTCGGATATCATATGATTCCTGGAATCTATTCCGGAGAAGGCATCTATTTTGCCTTAATCCGTAAAGGTGGAAAAGAAAAAAATCATCTAACCCCCTATCATAGCCAGGAAGAACCTATCGAGTTCTCCTACCATAAGAACACCTATATCGTTTCGAAGATGTATGAGGAATTCCTCTCTCTTCCCTATGTCGCCCCTGGCATCAGGAAATATGATTTCAGCGAGCACCCAAAATGCGAATACGATCATTCCTATTCGAAAGTCTGCCAAGAGATTCCTCTTCTTGAAGTTACAAAAGAACAGGCCCTTTCCTACATCGCCGGAAACGAAATCAAGTCCGAGGAAAAAGAAGGGCTGGTCGTGCTTGACTATCAGAACATGCGCCTCGGCTTTGGAAAGATTCAGAACGGAAAAGTCAAAAACTACCTTCCGAAAGGATTGCGAGGCAACCTACTTGCATAATATCAGGTAACCAAACATGAAACGTACAAACAAAATATTGATCAAATTAGTCTATATTGCTGTCTTCAGCGCACTCTGCTATGTCGGAACCATGATCATGATTCCAATCGGAACATCCAAGGTGCATCTCGGAAACTTCTTCTGCATCATGGCCGGTCTTCTCTGCGGCGGACTGATCGGAGGCATCTCAGGTGCCTTAGGCATGGGGCTCAACGACATCACCTTCGGGTATGACTATACCGTCTATTGCCGAACCTTCATCCTGAAGTTCCTCATGGGATTCATCGTAGGAAGTCTCTTCCGCTTCCTCGTCAAGAAGAACTGGAAATCAGCCATCTTCACATGGCTCAGTGCCTTCCTTCTTGCTGGATTGTTCACCTACATCCTTGTCATGTTCACTCTCGGAAAAGAAAAATACACGCTTCTCATGGTCATCTTGAGCGGCGTCCTCTTCCTTCTTGTCTTGCTCAATGCCATTTTCTCCTTCAAGCTCGACAACGTGATGAAATGCGTTTCCTTCTCCCTGATTCTCGCAACCGCGGTCAACGTCGTCGGAGAATTCTATCTCCGCATCGCCTTCAAAATGATGCTCGGCATGACCTACTTCGATGCCAAGGTCATCTCCATCAGTTCCCTTCCGGGAAGTCTCTTCACCAGCATCGTCACACTCATCCTGGTCACCACGCTCTATTATCCAGTCTATAAAGCCACGAAGAGCGCAAACCAATTCGATGATATCTCCTCTTTGCTCAATCCGATTGATTCTCTCGGCAGCGAAGAGAAAAGTACAAAAGAAGAAAAATAGAAATAACAAAAGAAATCAAAGAAAAAACTTCTCCGTAGCAGGGAAGTTTTTTCTTTTATGAATAACCTTAGTTTTCTTTCAGAGCATCGATTTTCTTTTCAAGTTTCGGAAGTTTGACACTCAGCGTTTCGATTTTCGTCTTGATGTTTTCCAGTGTCGAATTGATGATCAAATCTGCATTCTCATCGATTTTTCTTCCTTCTTCGAGAATCGTCGTCGCACTCTTTTTGATGGCAATGACCTTGTCATTCAAGGTCTTCAGGGGCTTGTCGAGATAGGTGTTCTTGAACCCCTCGAATTCTTCCTGGATTTCCTTTCCCGTCTTGAACTTCTCATCTTCTCTTTCCTTCTGCTCGAGAAGGTCAGCATATTTCTTTCCGAGGTTCATCAGGATTCCCAAGAAGGTCATGAAATAGGAAGGACGGACGACATACATATTCGGATATTCCGTGACACGTTGGATCGGGACATCATTCTCAGTCTTCATTTCCAGCTCCGAGACAAGGATGGCATATTCGCATTTCTTCTTTGTTCTATTTTCATCCAAACGCTTGTAGTAGTCCGAATTCTTCTTCTTGGATGTGCTGTTTGGATTCTCATTCTTCATATCCAGACAGGCGGAAGTCAAAGCTTTTGTATGATCATCGCTCGCATAGACCTTGAAGAGATAGTCGGCCTTGGTTCCACTTCCGGTCTCGCCTTCATTCTTGACCAGCTGATTATCTTTTTCCCATGTGCAATTCTGAAATGCGCCATAGGTCTGTGCTGTTTCGAATTCACAGTTGCACCAGGACTCAAGGTCTTCGCCGAGCATTTTGACATTCAGTGCAGACTTATTTCTGGAAAGAGTCTCGTATTGTTTCTTCCAGTTATTGGCTTCCTCTTTATATTTGTCGATTTCCTTATTGGCGTCTGTATCTTTCTGCAAGAGAGCATTCTTGTGTTCGGATTCCGCAAGCTGGATTCTGTTCTTCAGATCATTCACCTGGGTTTCATATTTCTTTTCAGCTTCCATCTGAATCTGCTGTTTCGAAGTCTGGATTTCACTCTCTTTGACAGCGAGCTGTTTTCTTAGGTCTTCGATCTGACTTGCGCATTCTTTTTCTTTCTGCTGGACCGCATCTTTCTTTTCTGATTCTTTTTCGAGATTCAGTGTGTCGATTTGGTGTTTGAGGCCTTCGATCTCACCTTTGTACTGCAAATCCATGTTAGCCTTCTGGTTCTCCAGATCCTTCTGATTGGATTCCTGAAGGTTCTTCAGATTCTCTTTCAGTTTGTCGATTTGACTCGTATAGGAACTCGTCAGTTCCTGTTCCTTCAGAGTCTTTTCATTCTCCTTATCCCTCAGACTTCCCTGAAGTTTCGCGATTTCGTCTTTGAGATCATCCAAGGATTTTTGATGAGATTGCATAAGGGTGCTTTTCTGTTCGGAAAGTTCCTTCTGAAGTTCAGCATCATGCTGTTTCTTCCACTGTTCCTTTTCCTTTGCGATTCTTTTTTCCATCTCATCATTCTTCTCTTTGTCGATCAGATTCGAGATGAAGAGAGGATCGATTTCACTCATCTTGGATAAATCGATGATATCTCCCTTTTGCGCATCTTCCTGAAGCTGAAGATGGGATGAATCCAAGACCGTCACTTTGATTTCTTTCATTTTGTGAATCTCCTTTCACTGTTCTTCTGCCTTCTATTTTACCCATTTGGAAATAAGGAAAAAATAGGAAAAATCCATATGTACAAAAAAGCGTACAAAAAAAGGCAATACCTCATCAATATTACCTAAAAGTTTCAGAATGGTGCCGACTGCCGGACTTGAACCAGCCACCTACTGATTACAAATCAGTTGCTCTACCGGATGAGCTAAGCCGGCATCTCGATGGTGAGTGCTACAGGGATCGGACCTGCGACCTCTTCCGTGTGAAGGAAGCGCTCTCCCGCTGAGCTAAGCACTCATTAGAGAGCCTACATAGTTTACCATTGAAAGAAGCCTACTTCAAGAAAAAAATTTCAGAAGGCATCAACAATGAAGGTAGAAAACAATGTCTTACTTCAAAATTGGAAAATCCTGGATGGATTTCTCAAAAGCATCCACGCTTTCTTCATAGCCAGAGACATCCTCTTCAACATAATGATCAAGACAGCGCTGGAAGATCTTATCCTCGAAAGCCTGGGCCTCCAGGATTTCCTTTGCCAGACGGGTCACAGAGGAAGTGACGAAGCCTTTTGTCTTGTCCATCAGCTTCTCCTTCTGTTCTTTTGTAAGCGGATGGGAGATGAAACAACGGTCCAAAAGCGCACTGCGGATATTCTCATTGGGAAGATGAATACGGATGAAGTCATCAAAAAGACCTTTCACAAAGGCTTTTTCATTCATCTTATCCGGAGCCGAAGTGGTGGCAATCAGAAGGATATTCAGATTCTTTCTTTTGATTCTCTTGAGTTCATTTCGGAAGAGACGGATAAAGAGGCTGGAGGTATCCTTTGAGAAATCATCGGTTCCATTCGAGAAATAGGGAACTGGGGATTCGATGAATAAGACGACATTGTCTTCTTTCTCGATTGTCGAAAAGAGCGTCATGAAACTATGTTCCACATCCGGAAAATCCGTCATCTGGAAATGTCTCAGCGGCTGGATGAAATAGGTCTTCGCACGAAGTTCCTTGATGAAGGCATGCACAAATCGGCTCTTTCCAACGCCATGCGGTCCATAGATGAGTATGCCATTCTTTTCTCTTTTGGCAAGTTCGTGATTGTTCCATAAAGGAAGAATCGTCTTCTTTAGATATTCCTTGACATCCTCAAGGCCGATGAAGTCATCAAAGCCGTGGGTCGGCGCTTCCATGACATAGACACTTTTCTTTTTTGGGTCATCAAGAAAGGAATGATAATACAAGGCTTTCTTATAGTAGTGGTCTGCAAGATTGATATATTCCTTGCAGTCTTCATGGATAAGAATGCAATCGGCAATCTTCTTGGCGATTTTGCTTGCCTTGAGCATATTCTCATAGGCTTTTTGGAAATCCTCTTCGGAAAAGAATTCCTCAGCCGAGGAATAGTATTCCATCATTTCGAGTCTCAGATCATTGACGGTCATTTCTTCTTCCTCCTGATTGTTTCCTTTTATTTTAGACTTTCTTCACAAAAAGAAAACACCTAATTGCTTTCTTTCTTGAATTGGGCATCGATATCCTTGAAGGCTTTCTTCTCGATGAAAAGAATCATCGGAATATAGATGAGATCCACCAGCACCCAGCTGATCGGATAAACGATAAAGAGCCAGAAGATCGTATGGAAATATTCCATCGGGAATAAGAAGAGAAGGAAGACAATACGGGTTCCAACACAGCCTGAAATGGTCACAGCCGCAGGGGATGTGGCATGCTTTAGTCCTCTAAGATAGGCAGAGGAGACATCCATGATGCCATCAAGGCAATAGGTAAGAACCATCAGCATCATTCTTTCCTTGCCGGCATTCAGGGCGTTCTGAAGGGAAATGCCTCCGCCTTCGGTCACAAAGACACCCAACACCTGCATCGGGAATGTGCAACAAATGAAGGCACAGACACCCCAAAGAAGGAACATCCAGATTAGTGAATAATAGTAGACCTTTCGGATATTCTCCTTTTTTCTGGCACCATAATTCTGGGAGACGAAGGCTGTGCATCCGGCCGCAAAGGCATCGATGAAGGCAAAGACATAGTTCTCAATCGTGCTCGATGCCGCCGAGCCGGCAACGATTTCATCAACGGAAATAAGAACACCATCGATCGTATAATTCGTGATGGAATACAAAGCCGACTGAATCAGAACATTCGGAATGCAGAATCCCAATCCCTGCAAACCGGATGGAAGTCCGACACGAAGGATTCCCTTGAGGGAGATTTTATCCACTTTCAGTTCCTTGAAGTGAAGTGTCACAAATCCTTTCTTATTGAAAATCAGCCATAAGACAACCAAGACAGCGGAAACAAGTTCACTGAGAATCGTCGCCCAGGCAACACCGGCGACATCCAAGGAGAATCCGATGACAAACCAAAAGTCAAAGGCGACATTGACCAATCCGGAAATGATCAGGATATATAAAGGAGTCTTCGAATCGCCCAAGGCTCGAAGAATCTGGGAACCATAGTTGTAGACCATCAAAAAAGGAAGACCTAGAAAATAGATCTGAAGATAGAGAGTCGCATTCTCGATGATGCTGTCTGGCGTATTCATCCACACAAGAAGCTGATGGGAAGTGAAATAACCGATCAATCCGACCAATACGCCCGTGAAGACCGCCATGATCATCGAAGTATGGAGAATCTTCGAAGCAAATTCCTTGTTGTTTGCTCCCTTGGCATGTCCCATCACGACGTTGGCTCCCAAGGAAAGGGAGACAAAGACTGTGACGATGAGATTGATCAATGCCGTATTGGATCCGACCGCCGACATGGAATTGCTTCCGCCGCCGAAGTTGCTCACTGTATAAAGATCGACCGTGGAATAGAGCAACTGAAGAATGGTCGTGAAGGCCATCGGAAGACCAAATAAAGGAATTTTGAAGAACAAGTTTCCACTCGTCAGATCCATTTCTGATAAACGTGACTTTTTCTCAGCCTTTTCCATATCATCCGCCTCCAAAATCTAGCATTGAATACTATAGTCTCTTTTTTCTATCTTGCAATCAAAAACATTCATCCCGTCACGAATCGAAATAAAAAGCAATTTCTTATGTAGACAGGTGCTGTTTTTCTGTAAAAAAGGCACATCAAAATAGATGAAGCACCTATTTATAGAATTCACCAAGTTCAAGAAATGAGACATTCTCTCTTGGCTTAGCCTTGAATCCGGAACGGGAAACAAAGACATAATGATAGCAATCCAGTCCAGTCTGTCGCACCTGATTGATTTCATCTTCAACCATGGCATCTGTGATTGGATTTTTTCGGAATTTCACTTCATAGAAGACATATCCTTTTTCATCATGCGTGACGACATCGAATTCACCATTTCGATGTTCTTTCGGATTGTCATAATAATATTTGCCAATTGAATCGAAAATAGGATTGATTTCTCCTTTCCTGTTTTTCCGAATGAGATATTGCATGCAGATTCTTTCGAAAAAATGCGGGACATACTGTTCTAAGAAATCCTTTTCGATATACTTCGAATAAAAGACTTCCGAATCCATGATTTTCATTTGAGAAAGATACTTAAAGATATACCGATAATAGAACAGGGAAAGAGGATCGGAAATCGAGTAGCTTGATTTCCTCTTGTTGTTTGGATCATTGATTGGACTCGTCTTCATGACAACATCCATTTTCAGGAGTTTCTCAAGGATATCGACCAATGTCGGTCCACTCGATACATGAGATTGGGATAATATGTCACTATATTTTGAATATCCTTTTGCCAGAGAAGCAAAAACCTCATTTGCATTGACAATCTTTGCGATTTCCGAATTCAGATACATCGATACCTCATTTTCGAGTCTGGCACCATCTGAGGCAATCAATTCGATGATGTTTTCTTTCACGTTTTTTGTATCGTCGATCAGGCGGTTGTAGTAGGGGATACCTCCAAAAACAGAATAAAGCCTTATCTTGTCTTCGGAAGAAAAAGATGGGTAAAACAAAGAAGAGTCATAATAATCCATCGGCTTCAAATGAATTGTCTGATCAACTCTCCCATAAAGCGGATTCGAAGAAAAGAGAAGAGAACTCATGATATCGACATAGGAGCCTAACAAGAAAAAAGACATAGAAGATTCATCCCGATATCGATCGATCATGGATTGCAGGATGCTATCGATTCCATCGATTGTCTTCTTAAGATAGGAATATTCATCCAAGACAAAAATCACCTTTCTTTCTTTGGACAATTCAAAAATATATTTCAGAATTGCTTCGAAGCTATCAAAACGAAGTTTTGGCAGAGAGAGGACTTCTGATAGGACTTCACTCAATCCATTGACGTTGCTTTTTTCGGCCACTTCCTTGCATTCATAATAGATTTTGATCCCATCACTTTCCTTCAAGGCCTGTTTCACAAGTTCGCTTTTGCCGATTCTGCGTCGCCCATAGATCAGTGTCAATGAAAAATGATTGGCCTCCAGATTTCGATTGATTTTTTTCAGTTCTTCAGTTCTTCCAATGAATTTCATTTTACTCGCTCCAATCCGACTCGGTTTCAACCGAACTAATTTTACCATAAAATCAGGCCATTGAAAATAAATTCGTGAAAGTGGGAATCCACAGAAATACATTCCTCCTTTTCCACTCCATGAAATCATTACAGTTTTTCCGCATTTTCCTCTTTCACATGCTATAATTTTCCAAAAAGAAAAGAGGCGATATACATGAACGTAAAAAAAGAGATGATTTCCCTATTGAATCAGTCCTATTCCACATTTCATGTGGTCAAGAACATCAAGGATCGATTGCTCAAGGAAGACTTCATTCCGTTGGATGAAAAAGAAAATTACAAGCTGGAACCTGGAAAGAGTTATTTCGTCACTCGAAATGACTCTTCCATCCTTGCTTTTTCGATTCCGAGCAAGCTTTCCGATTTCCATATGCAGATCACAGCCACCCACAACGACTCCCCATCCTTCAAGCTGAAACCGAATCCGATCAAGAAATCCTATAACCTGATGCAGCTGAATACCGAACCCTATGGAGGAGGCATCTACAATACCTGGTTCGACAAGCCTCTTTCGATTGCCGGAAGAGTCTATGTCAGCGAAGGAGGAAAAATCACATCCCATCTCTTGAACATCGACAAGGATCTTCTCATCATACCGAATGTCTGCATCCATATGAATCGAAGCATCAACAGCGGATACAACTATAATCCGGCTGTCGATACCTTGCCGATCATGGGAGAATATGAAGAGGATTTCGATTTCAACGAATATCTTCTTTCCCAATTGAAAATCAAGAAAGGCAAGGTCATCAGCCATGATCTTTTCCTCTACAATCGACAGAAAGCCTCTCTGATCGGACGAAAAGAAGAACTCCTCTCCAGCGGAAGAGAAGACGACTTGACGGCAACCTATTCCGCCCTCCTTGGCTTCCTATCCGCTAAGAAGAGCAAGCATATTTCCGTCTTTGCCTCCTTTGACAACGAAGAAGTCGGTTCTCTGACCAAGCAGGGTGCCAATTCCACCTTCCTAAAAGACAATCTCGCAAGAATCCTGAAATGTCTTGGTGCCAAGAAAGATGATTTCGAAAAAGCCATGGCCAAAAGTTTCATGCTCAGCATCGACAATGCCCATGCCAACCATCCCAATCACCCGGAACTCTCCGACAAGACCACGGATGTCGAACTCAACAAGGGTATCGTCATCAAGTACAATGCCAATCAATCGTATACCTCCGATGCCATCTCCAGCAGCGTCGTGAAATACCTGTGCGAAGAAGAAAAGATTTCCTATCAGGAATACACGAACCGTTCCGATCTGCGGGGTGGTTCCACACTTGGAAATCTTTCCGAATCTGAAGTCTCCATCACGACGGTGGATATCGGCATCGCCCAGCTTGCCATGCATTCCAGCTACGAGACACTCGGTACGAAAGATATCGAAGATATGGTCAAACTGACCACATCCTTCTTCAGCAAAGACATCCTCATGGAAGGATCCGATATCAAAATCGAAGAATAAAAAATCAGCCCTGAATTCTCAAATAAAGAAATCAGGGCTTTTCTCATCGATATTTTTCGTCAAAAAAAGCCCACATATGTGAGCTATTTTTCCGATATGGTGGGCCTTAGTGGGCTCGGACCACCGACCTCCCGCTTATCAAGCGGACGCTCTAACCAACTGAGCTAAAGGCCCAAAACAAGCGAGAATTATAATACTCTATCGATGAGTGAATGTCAACATCTAAAAATCACTTTTTCTCTTTTTTTCAGTTTTTCACTGATTCAGCAGAGAAATAAGCCCAATAAGAAAATCACAAAAGAAGAACAAAATAGGTGATTTTTCTTAAAAGTAAGCCATATATAACTATTTTTTCTTTCTTTTTCTCTTATTTTTTGCTTGTATTCCCTATCATTTCATTCTAAAATGTAGCCAGTACATTGGAGGTACGAAATTATGACAAAGGTTACGATCAATAAGGATTTATGCATCGGCTGTGGAGCTTGCACTGGCATTGCCAGCGATGTCTTCCAGTTCTCCGATGATGGCAAAGCCGAAGTTTTCGGTGAAGTCACAGCTGACAACGAAGCTTCCATCGAAGAAGCTGTTGCCGGATGCCCGGTTCAGGCTATCGAAGCTGAATAATTCGACTTTCGAAATCGTATGAATATGGCGCCTCGTGCGCCATTTTCTTTTGCAGAATCAATTCCGGTCTCCGTTTTCACGAGTGACGAAAGAATAGGGTTGAGCACAATCCATATCATCGGAATCATCACTCGAATCCGACATGTGGTTCTTGTCACGGATCATGAATTTATCCTCACCGGAAACAATGACTCTTTCATTATATTTTTCCAAGTCTCCCATGCTGGCATGGCCAAGTATTGGCTTATTCAGCCTTGGCAATCTCTGATGACAATACGGACAGGTGAAGTTTCCATCTTCGACTTCTTTTTTGCAATTCGGACAGATTCTCATATTCTTTCCTCGCATCCCGCTTCTATTATAAACCATCTTGCAGAAAGAAGAGAAAAAGTCTCTCATCACTGCTTCTCGAATGATGAAAAGAAAATTGGCTTTTCTGAAATAATCCGATATAATAATCAAAAAGGAAAAACTCCAGCATGAACAAGAAAACAATCATTGCCTTCATTTATGATTTTGATCACACGCTTTGCACCACCGATATGCAAAACTATTCCTTCATTCCCTCCTTGGATTTGGGCCCGGAGGAATTCTGGTCGAAAGCAAATGAACTCTCCAAAAAAGAACATATGGATGCCCTATTAGCCTATATGTATCTCATGATCACAGAATCGAAGAAAAAGAATCTTCCAATCAATCGTGAAGCTTTTGTCCAACTTGGAAAATCCATCAAATTATTCTCCGGAGTCGAAGACTGGTTTGGAAGAATCAACGCCTATGGAAAAGAAAAAGGTGTTGAAATCCAGCACTATGTCATTTCTTCCGGAAACAAGGAAATCATCGAAGGATGCTCGATTGCAAAGGAATTCAAGAAGATCTTCGCCTGTGAATACCTCTATGATGAGAATGGAGAAGCCATCTGGCCAAAATGTGTCATCAATTACACCACAAAGACGCAGTTCATTTATCGGATCAACAAAGGCGTTCTTGATTTGGCCGAGAATGACAAAGTCAATGCCAAGGTTCCGGATATAAGCAAGCCGATTCCCTTCCAGAACATGATCTACATCGCCGATGGCATGACCGACGTTCCTTGCATGAAGCTTGTCCGTGGAAGCGGAGGATCCGCAATCGCTGTCTATGATCAGAACAGCAAGCCAGCAAAAAAACTCTTCACGGATGGAAGAGTTGATTTCTATACAAAAGCCGATTATTCCGATGGAAGCCAGATTGATCAGATTGCCAAGCTGCTGATTAATAAGATAGCACCGCTAGACAGACTCTATAAGCTCCACAACACATTGATGGAGGAATCAAAATAGGCGAGCAGACTCGCCTATTTTATTTTCAACGCTATTTTATAGACCGTATTCTTATTCAGATTGTAGTTCTCTGCAATCTCTTTGCTCAAGGAAGAAACACTCTTCTTTTCCTTCAGACCCTGTTTGATGAGCTTGATGATTTCTTCTTCGGACAATTCTTCTTTCTCTTTGTTTCCTTCGAGAATGATGATGCATTCTCCTTTTTCTTCCAAAGGAGCGGCGTTGACTTCACCTAGGGTTCCATGGACGACTTCCTCATGAATCTTGGTCAGTTCACGGACAAGAGAGACTTCTCTTAAGGAAGAGAACACCTCTTCCATAATCTGAAGCGTCTTGACGATTCTTTTCGGAGATTCATAGAAGATCAGTGTCTCTGATCGGTTCTTCAAAGACTCGAGGAATGTCTTTTCCTGGGCATTCTTGGTCGGAAGAAAGCCATAGAAGGAGAAATCCGCACTGTCGATTCCAGAAAGAACCAGTGCACACAAAGATGCCGTCGGTCCTGGGAAGATGGTGACAGGAACATTCATCTCATAGCATGCCTTGACAAGAAGGGCACCAGGATCGGAGATACCCGGCATTCCCGCATCCGAGCAATAGGCCATCTTCAGATTCCCCTTGATGACCATCTCTAGAAGACGTTTGGATTCCTTCTGTTCGGTCTGGGCATAAAGGGAAACAAGCTTCTTTGGCTTGATGTCCAATCGTGAAAGAAGAAGCCCGGTATTCCTTGTATCCTCGCAGGCGATGATATCCGCCTCCTTGAGGAATTTCAGGGCACGGAGGGTGATATCTTCGATATTGCCGATCGGCGTTGCGACAAGACCGACAAGCGGTCCTTCTTTTTTGGCGTAAGGATTATTTCTTATCATCTTTCTTCACCGGTTTGATATCCAAGATGGATTTATCTGCAATTTGGGAAACTGGAATGAATCCGGAATCCTTCTTCGGAGCAGAGGAACCATAGTTATGTCCGTTATGGTGATTGCTATTATAGGAACGGTTACTCTTTCCATTGAAGGAACGATTTCCATTCTGCTTGCCATTGTTCTGCTTTGGATTGTTTTTCGGATTCTGCTTTCCGTTCTGCTTATTGTTTCTGTCTTTTCCATTTCCTTTTGAAGAAGAGAATTTGTCTTTCACTTCTTCGCGGTGTCTCTTCTCATTCTTTTCGATTTGAGAGATACGATTGGCCGTATCCTTGATGCCATGTCCGCTCAAATCGACACCGGAATTGAGATCACCTTTGGGCAATTTGGATTCATCGACTTTGCTCAAGCCCTTCCTGACACGTTCATATTCCTCCTTGGTGAAGGTTTCATAGGAATCACCATTGTAGGTCGTGATATTTCCGATAAGAAGGTTGAGTCCTGTAACTTCATAGTTCTTGCTGTTGTATTCGAATTTTTCTCCGATCTTCGGATAGAGAGGTCGAATCTGGGCATAGGCATCATCCTCGAATTTCAGACAGCACATCAGTTTTCCACACTGTCCGGAAAGCTTTGGAATGTTGATGGACAAAAGCTGATTCTTTGCCATGGCGATGGAGATGCCATCGAATGCCTTTAAAAATGTCGAGCAACACAAAGGAAGTCCACAGGGACCTAATCCGCCGACAAGCTTTGCCTGGTCGCGAGGCCCGATCTGTCTTAGTTCGATCTTTAGATGGAACATGCCGCCTAGGATCTTGACGAGTTCTCTGAAGTCGACTCTGGCATCGCTGGTGAACGTGATCAGAACCTTGTCCTCATTGATGTCCAGATAGGACTTGAGAACCTTCATATTCAGTTTCAGCTGATCAGCAAACTGCTGGGTCGTCTTGGAAATCTTTTCACCCTGCGCGATAGACTTCTTGGCAAAATCAAGGTCCGAAAAAGTCGCGATGCGGACAATCTCCGGAAAGAGCGTCTCGAAATTCTTCTTCTCCAGTTCCTCTGGAGTCGGTTTCTTTATCTTGCTGACCTTTCCAGGATAGGTTCCATGTGGCGTCGTGACAATGACATAGGTCCCTTCTTCCACATCCTTCGATGTCCGATAAAACGTCAGCCCCATGAAATCAAAGGCAATACCGACTAATGTAACCATATTATCTCTTCTCCCTATTCAGCGCCATCAAAAACCTTCCCGCAAACAATGTGACATTGTAGTTCAGATTCTTATGTGCCATAAAATCTTTCAGAACGTCCAGTCCTTTTTGGATTTCTTCTCTATCTTTCTGCAAATCATGAATGATATCCGAAAAAGGGCTATTCGCATTCTCGTCATTCAGAAGGACCTCTTCGAAGACATCCAAAATCGTCAAATACATCCAATTATAACACTTACCATCTTTCAAAAGAGCAGTTTCCTTCAAAAGTGTGAAGCTTGCTGTCTTCAGATTCTGTGCATAGTCATTTAAGAAGGCTTCCCCAGCCAGGATGCCATCGAATAGAAGCGGTGTTTCCCTAAGGGCTTCTTCGACCTCAGAAAGAGATGAAAAATGCTTGGTCAGAAGATAGGCCTGCGTCGTCGAAAGGTGAATGACATCATCCTTCTTTTTTGAATCGCTCGATAGGATGAATTCCTTATCGAGCAGATCCTGATAGAACCCATCCAGGTCGATTGGATCGACACGGATGGCAATCGCTCTGGAGCGGATGGTCGGAAGGACTTTCTCGAGATTCGTCGTCGTCAGAAAAGCAATCTGACCGACTTTCGGTTCCTCCAGAAATTTCAGAATCGCATTGGCTGCCTCATTGTTGATATTGTCGATGCGATGGATGACATAAGACAAGGTATGTCCTTTTTCATAGACAGACATGGAGAACTTCTTTTCGAGGTCCTGGATTGTCCCTTTCTTGATCATCTCATTCTGCCCATCGATCAAGACAAAATCTGGGCGGATTCCTTCCATGAACCTTTTGCAGGAATTGCATTCCTTACAGGCAAGAAGATCATTTTCACACCCTAAAGACATGCTTAGATACATCGCCACTTCTTTTAGAGGGGCATTGTTTGGTCCATAGAGAAGATAGGCATTGGAAAGTCGGTTGCTCTTTCTGGAATTCACAAAAAGACGGGCAAGTTTTCCTTCATATTTCAGTAAAGTCTCTTTATCCATGTGTGACATTCATTTTCTTCAGAAGATGGGATAAGACAATCTCCGTCTCTTCCTCAACGCTCAATGAAGCGTCGACGGAAAGGATTCTCTCTGGATATTTCTTCAAGAGAATCTGATAGGCCTCATAGACTTTGTGATGGAAGGAGATGTTCTCCAGATCGAGGCGATTGACTTCATCGCTTCTATGGAGTGCGATTCTCTTGAGTCCTTCCTCCGGCTTCAGATTGAGGAAGAAAGTCATATCCGGCATCGTCTCATCGATGGCAAACTGGTTGATGGCATAGACTTCATCGATTCCGATTCCCCTGGCATAGCCCTGATAGGCAAGGGAGGAATCCAGATAACGATCACACAAAACCAGTTTGCCTTCCTTCAAGGCCGGAAGGACGATCTCGGCAAGATGCTGACGACGGCTTGCGGCATAGAGAAGTGCCTCGGTTCTCGGATCCATCATGGTATTTTTCTTGTCGAGAATAATGTTGCGAATTTCTTCGGCAATCGTGCTGCCACCGGGTTCTCTTGTCACCATGTAGCCGATTTTCATTTCCTCAAGTTTTTTTCCTAAGGCTTTGATCAGGGTCGTCTTTCCCGATCCTTCTCCGCCTTCGAATGTGATGAAAAGTCCCTTGTCTTTCATTTCTTGTCTCCTTCATTCATTTTGATTCTTCCCTTGATGGAAGATGCAATCGTCAGATTATCGAGATATTCAAGGTTGGTTCCGATGGGAATTCCATTTGCCAACTTCGAGATATTGATCTCCGGTTGGTTCTTGAATAGATTGGCTATATATAAAGCTGTTGTCTCCCCTTCCAAGTCGGTTGGCAGAGCAAGTATGATTTCCTTCGTCTGATTCGAAAGGACTTTCTCTTTCAGTGCAGGGATGCCGATTGCCTCCGGTGTCTTGTTCTTCAGAGGAGAGAGCGTTCCATGGAGGGAAAAATACATGCCGTCGTATCCCTTTGTTTTTTCAATCGAAAGGATATCCTTACTATCCGCCACCACCAAGAGAAGACGTTTGTCTCTTGTCGTATCCGAGCAGATGGGGCATTCCACTTCAAAGAACGTTCCACAATTCGGACACTTCTTGACCTTCTGAATGGAATCCTGCAAGGCTTGGATGAAATTCATTCTCTCCTCGACAGAAAGGTTCAGTGTCGCATAGGCAAGCCTTTCGGCTGTCTTGTATCCGACAGAGGGGAGTTTTCGATAGGCTTCGATCAGATCCTGAATCGTCTGAATGGTTTCCATTATAGCTGTCCTTTTTGCAAAAAGGAAAGATCCATCTGAAGTTCATTCTTCAGGACATCCAGGTCCGCAGAAATTGCTCCATGGAGATTGGAGCAGAGTTTGAAGATAGCCTGTTCAATCTGGCCTTTGGAGGCTGTCTCATAGAAATTCTGATCGATTTTGACTTCCAGAAGAGTGAAATCACCCTTCATTTTCATCGAGATTCCCTGATATTTTCCCTGGTATTCCTTGTTCATCAAGGCGTTTTGCTTATCCTGGTAGTCTCTGGCTTTCTGCTGAAGCATCACCATATCGGCTGCCTGCTTCGCCTTCTTGATATTTTCATCGTTGCTGTCAGACATATGTTTTCCTCCTTATCCGAGTAGATTATCCAAAAATTCTGTCGAACCTGATTTTTTCTTCTCTTCACCGAAATCGATATTCGGTTCCTTCAATGGTGGTCTTTCCCCATTCTTGAATTTCAGAACCGCCTGAACATATTCATCTTCCATCACCGGAAGGACATTGATTTCCTTCTGAGTGATCTTCTGAATGATTTCACGAAGTTTCGACTGGATCGATTTCTTATTGATTTTTTCAATCTCCGAGGCAAATTTATTGGAGACAACCAAGATATTTTTCGCCACCAATCGGACTTTGCACGTCGAAAGTGCCTTTGCGAAGAGAGAATATTCCGTATCGTAGAAGAGAGAGGAAAGATTCATCCATTTCGCATCGATATCCAATCTCTCCTGCTTGCTTGCCTGCAGCATGAGATTGAGAATGTCATCCGCAGTATAGACAAGATTGTCTTCATTCTTCTCGACTTTCTGGGGAGCAATATTGAGCCCCTTTTCTTCCGTCGACTTCACCTCGACCGGTTTCGAAATCAAAGTATCCGGTTTTGGCTTTTCTTCAGCCTTTATAGCTGCTTTCTGATTTCCAGCCGGAACGGAATAGGTCAATTCGCTCAAGAGATTGAGCATCGTCAGTTCGAAATGGGAAAACACATCATCCGTATTTCGATAATCCCTTTTCGAAGAGAGAAGGAACTGAATATTTCTTCTCGCCTCCTCCAAGGAAACATGGATCGATTTCACTTCGTCTTCATGGAGTCGGTCCATCAAAGAAGGATTCTTCGTCGTCTGATAGATGATGAAATCCTTGTAGATCTTGATCAGGTCATCATGAAGACGGAGAATATCCATTCCCCCTTCATATTTCTCTCTGACCAGTGTGAGGCATTCATTCGTCTTTCGTCTGGCAATGAGATTCAAGAGGGAAATTTCATCCTTCAAAGAAAGAAGGCCCAGCATATCATCGACATCCTTGAGAGTGAGGTTTCCACCTGAATAGGAAACCAGCTTGTCCAATAAGGAAAGAGAGTCTCTGACACCGCCATCGGATAAATCCGCGACAAGACGGAGAGCCTCTGGCTCATACTGGATCTTTTCAGACTGAAGAACTCTTTCCATATTGTGGATCAGGTCATGGGAAGAAACTTTGCTGAAGTCGAATCTTTGGACACGGGAAAGAATTGTCGGAAGAATCTTCTGCGGTTCGGTCGTCGCTAGAATGAAGATGACAAAACTCGGCGGTTCCTCCAATGTCTTCAATAAGGCATTGAACGCTGAATTGGACATATTGTGGACTTCATCGATGATGTAGACCTTGTAGCGGGACATGATAGGCTGATAGGAGACATTGTCGATCAATTGACGCACGGAATCAACGGTGGAATTGCTCGCCGCATCGATTTCGAAGACATCGGGCTGTTCGCCTTTCATGATTCCTGTACAGGAATCACACTGATTGCACTGATGTCCCATTCCTTCCTTGCAGTTGAGTGCCTTGGCAAAAAGTCGGGCCATCGTGGTCTTTCCGGTTCCTCGCGGTCCACAGAAAAGATAGGCATGGGCAATCTTGTCCTCTGCAATTGCGTTTTTCAGTGTCTCCACAACGGTTTTCTGTCCAACCACCTCATCAAAAGTCTGGGGTCTGTATTTGTTATAGAAAGCTTGATATGCCATGTTCTTTCCTCAATGTTATCGATACGAATTATTATATAACATATATCCCTAGGCTTTCAAAAACGATATAATTTTTGTATGCAAAAAAAGATTCATTTTTTTCAGGCACTCTTCCGAATCGACAACTTCAATCGTGTGATCGTTCTTGTCTCCATGATTCTTTTTATCGTTCTTCCATCCATCATCCTCTATGACATGGATGATGAAAAATATTCTTTCGTTCTCATCATCGCCTGTCTTCTGCAATTGGGCTTCGTGATCGGGAATGGTCTTTTTGTTCTCCTGAAGCCTTTGAGGACGACCTGGATTTATTTTTTGATCTGCTTAGTAAGTTTTCCTTTTCTTTTTTCGCTCTATGAGACTTCACTCTATCCTCTGGGAATGAATCTCAGAGCGATTCTTATCTTCTCCATGGCCTACTCCGGATTGGGATTCTTGATCAACATTCTCTATTTCATCTCTCTTTTCAAAAGGAAATCAAAAATCGCCTTTAATGAGAAGACGAACAATGACAACATCTATGATTTCTTGGGCGGAGCGAAGAAAAACAAAGAAATTTCCGAAAAGCTCGATGAGATTGTCAATCAGAACAGTTCGCATGCGGCTAATATTATCCGACACAGCAAATTTTCAAGACTCATTCGAAATATCGATTTTCTTATCCTCTTTTCGCTTTCGCTTGTCTATTTCATCTCCACAATCAGCAAAAACGGATTCGAGAAGAATCTATTTGCCATCAACATGTTTCTTCTCTTGCTGATTCTTCCAATCTGCATCGTCAGCTGCTATATCTTCCCCACGGATTTCAAATATATCTATTACTTCAACGCACTCTTCCTCTTGGTGACTGCCATCATCGAATCGAAGTTCTATGAAATGAATACGTTCTTCCTGATTCTTATGATCATTCTGACCGGTCTCTCGTTATTGCTCACTCTGATTGTGGAAGGGAGGACTTGGACAGGAGCGAATCCGGATTGATTCTCCAGACCTTGAGAAATCTTCTTTTCCCATAGAGATCGAGAATCACTTCCGACTGGAAGGAAGGGAGAATCTTCTTCAATAATTCGACCGTCTTATCCACGTTCGTCGATTCCATTTCAAAGAAGGCGATGCCATCTTTGGATAGATGTTCATCCAAGGAAGCGAAGATGCTCCGATAGGAATCCAGTCCATCTTTTCCAGAATAAAGAGCCAACGCCGGTTCATAAGGTGCATCGACATCCGGATTATTTTCCTCGATATAGGGCGGATTGGACACAATCGCATCATATTTCTCCTGAACATCCTTCAGGAAATCTGATTTGATGAAGGAAATATCCATGGATAGATTTTCTGCATTCTTTCTTGCCATCGATAAGGCACCATCGGATATATCTGAACCGACGACCAC
This sequence comes from Bacteroides uniformis, assembly GCA_963600815.1. GTDB lineage: Bacteria > Bacillota_I > Bacilli_A > RFN20 > CAG-288 > Enterosoma. Next base: position 30,671 of record CAVCCX010000017.1, read on the forward strand.
GCAATCCGGATAATATTTTTTCAGTGCCAAGGCGATGAAGCCCGATCCCGTACAGAGATCGAGAATTTTTTTCTGATGGAAAGAATAATTTTCACGGAGGTAGGAATAGAGGAAGTCCGCCGTCTCGATTCGGGGAATCAGAGTATCTGAATTCAGATGGATTCGCATCGAGAGGATGTCACAATATCCAACCAGGTAACACACCGGATAGCCATCCACAAGTTTCTTGACCAAAGGCTCTATCTCCTCTTCTTTTCCGCCTTCATCCGTTCCATGAATTCCGATGGAATCAAAAGGCATATGGAAATATCCATCAAAAACTGCCTTGATATCCGCAAGCGGTATGCCGCATTCTCTCATGCGGCGGTAAATTTCATTGTATGTCATATGAAAACAGCAACAGTTTCCTGTTGCTGCATTTTCCTTTATTCCTTGGTTGCAAACTGTGCCTGCAATTCTTTTGTCTGCTCTTCGAGAAGATCCTTCTGATTGGCTTCGTTCAGAGCGGAGACCAATTCATCCAAATCACCATCCATGACCTTGGGTAAATTGAGGCTCGACCATCCGATACGATGATCAGTCACACGGTTCTGTGGATAGTTGTAGGTACGGATTCTTTCGTTTCTCTCACCGGTGCCGACTTTGAGTCTTCTCTCACCGCCGACCTTTCTTGCAATCTCCTCATCATGGAGAGCCTGCAATTTCATCTTGAGCATTTCCATGCAGCTTTCCTTGTTGGCCAGCTGATCTCTTTCGACCTGGCAGGAAACCACGATACCCGAAGGGATATGTGTGATACGGACAGCAGATTCGGTCTTGTTGACGTTCTGTCCACCGGCACCCGAGGAATGATAGGTATCGATCTGAAGATCCTTCGGATTGATAACCACGTCGACATGCTCGATTTCCGGCATGACAAGAACGGTCGCAGTCGAAGTCTGGATTCTTCCATTGGCTTCCGTGACTGGAACACGTTGGACACGGTGTGCACCGGATTCGAATTTCAGTTTGGAATAGACCATCTTTCCCTTGATTTTGAAGGAAATCAGGGAATAGCCGCCAAGCGGCGTCGGCTGGGAATCCAAAATCTTGATCTTCCATCCATTCTGATCGCAGTAATGCGAATACATTCTGAAAAGGTCTCCGGCAAAAATATTGGCTTCATCGCCACCGGCAGCACCACGGATTTCCATGATGATATTTTTGTCATCATTCTCATCCTTCGGAAGAAGAGCCAGCTTGAGGTCTTCTCTCTGCTTTTCGATTTTGGAAGTCAGATCATTGAATTCTTCTTTTCCCAGAGCCTGGATTTCCGGATCGGAATCCGACATCATCAAAGAGGCATCCTCTTTGTTCTGCTCCATCTCGAGAAGTTCGTTATACATTCTCACTGGTTCATCCAGTGTCGCTCTTTCTTTGTTGAGCTTGGTCATCGTGGAAATATCCGCACTTCCATTCATCAAAATCGTATCGATATCGCCAAGACGTTTCTTCATCGCCTTGAGTCTTTCAATCATGTAATCAATCGCCATTTTTCTATTCTCCTTTTTTTGATCTCATATAAAATACAAACCGATTCAAGAAAAGGCTGCTACAGAAAACGCTGATCGATATTTCTATAATTCATATCCTTCATAACGGGTGGTATTTTATCATATTATCTCAATTTTTTGAAGAATCGATCCATGAGTTCCTCAAACCTTTTATCTTCGATCTGATGAACCCTGAGCCGGTCATCGACAAACGTATGGTAATAGGAAAGGCTTCCAGCTTTCTTATCATCCAAGACATAGTAGAGATTTTCGATGCCGGACTTGAGAATCGCCCCCATGCAGAAAAGACAGGGCTCGAGAGAAACAAAAAGGGTCGCCCCTTTCAGATACCGTGTCTTTTCCTTCTTGAGTGCCTGAGAGATCACGTTGTATTCCGCATGGGAAAAGGGGTTCTCTTCCTTTTCGACATGGTTATAGGAAGAAAAAGTTCTTCCATCCTTCAGAACCAAAAGAGCCGAGACCGGAATCTCCTCTTCTTTCTCCGCTTCCAGACAGAGTTCATAAAGAGTATCAATCGATGAAAATAGTTCTTTTTTTGTCATTGTCTTTCTATTTTACCAAAAAGAAAAGCCACCGCACACAATGACTCGATCTTATGGCTGCTGCCTTCCGGCCCTGACCAGGTTCGATGAGCATTGTCACGATGGTGGTACCATTATACCAAAGCTTTTCTTTTATGTATACATATAGAAACGTCTTTTTTCTTCAAATCAGAGAAAAGAGAGCACTTTTCATGCCAACAGAAACGAATATTTGACTACGCCTGTGGCTTCTGTTCTTCTGTTTCTTCGGCAACAGCATCCGAAGACTTCTCCTTCAGCATC
>CAVCCX010000018.1:0-32295 GCA_963600815.1 Bacteroides uniformis
AGGCCATGTCGGTGATAAGATGATTGATACCCTCAGAAGCCTTGGTGCTTTAGGCAATCTTCCGGAAGATGAGCAGATGACACTCTTCTAAGCAAACAAAAAATCAACAGAGGATTCCATATAGAAAAGGAAAATTCTGTTGATTTTTTATTGAACTCTTTTTGACTTAAGAAAAGATGCTGTCTGAATCTTCCATAGACTGAGAGTTAGATTTCAATTTCTGTGAAGAAAATATTCTTGTATCATATCATAAATAAAAATACAAATTGTATTTTTATTTGATTTCATCTATAATGTGCCTAAGAGGATATTCATATGGAGAGGTTTGTATTGCTGAAACTGAAAGTGAATGGAGTCAAGGGAATCGAAAAGGAATTGGAATTCGATTTTTCCAATCGTCTTTTGAATCTATCCTTTGATAATTCGAATTCCCATGTGAAAGCCATTTATGGATCGAATGGCGCAGGAAAGACAGCAGTCATTTATGCAATGAAGATGTTCAGACAACTGATTCATGGAAAAGATTTTCTTTCTCTTGCGAATTTTGATGGAACATTCAAAAAAATAATCAATCAAAATACAAATCGTTTCTTTATCGAAGTGACTTTTGCTCAGATCGATGAGGAATCGAAACTAAAGAATATCTATATTCAGTCCTTTTCGATTGAAAAAAAGAAAGAGGATCCGTCCTATTTTATTTCACATGAATCTCTGAAAAAACAGAATGGCATGAACCTGTCTCGAAAGAATAAGACGAAATTGATCTATGAAATCGACAATGACATTTTGGTTCTAAATTGTGATGAAAAGGATAAGGATCGGATTTCCTCATGCTGCGTGAACCTGCTTGGAAATACACCTTTTTTCCAAATCATTGCCAGTAATCTTGGAAAATTATGTGGGCATATTGAATCAAAGGATTTTTTTGAAGGCCTCTATTCCTTGTATTTATTCACTCTTCATACGACAATCATTTTGAATGAACAAAGACATTTTTCGATTCAGTCAATGAATCTTCTGGAATCATTTGTGAAGATTCTGAAAATCAAAAAAGAAGAGGAATACCTTTCTGATATCTTTCTTCTGACATCGGACAACGACGATCTGGTCCTCACAGATTCGATACAGGAATATGAGAAGAAAATCGATGGTGTCATAAAATTCCTGAAAGTCTTCAAGACGGATTTGAAAACCATCGAGATTGAGAGGAAAATCGATGGCGAATATTATCATTGCCGAAATATTCTTGTCTATAAGGATGGACGAAAGATCGATAGACAATATGAAAGCACCGGCGTAAAGAAACTGATCGGTTATTATGACGCATTCTGCAGGCTCGAACAGGGAGATATCGTTTTTATCGATGAATTCGATGCCAATATCCACGATGTCTTATTGACGAAGCTGTTGGAATACATCACCTATTACACGGAAGGACAATTCATCTTCACAACCCATAATCTAAATCCGATGCATGTTCTTAGAAAACAGAAACATTCCATCGATTTCATTTCGAATGATGGATGTGTGATTTCATGGACAAGCAGTGGCAATTATGATCCAGCGTCCTTATATTCCAAAGGATTGATCGACAATTCTCCGTTCGACATGAGCGCAAATGATTTTATTGGAGTCTTTGAAAATGAATCGATGTGAAAAGAAATATCTACTGATCATCGTCGAAACAAGAAAGGGAGCGCAGACGGATGATGCCTATATTCGAGAAACAATCAGAAGGTTTTATGTGGAAACCTATGATTTCACGACAAGGTTCATCTATATGGAAACGAAGGGAGCCTATAATTCCCAGAGAGTGAACCGTGAGATAAAAGAGTATCTTCGTCATTCCAATGTGATTGGCATTATCTTATGTATTGATACGGATGATTATGATACCTCGATTGATGATGCGAATCTGAATGCGAAAATCAAAAATCAATGTAAGAAGAAAGGCTATGAGCTCGTTTGGTTCTGCAAGAATATCGAAGATGTCTATTATTTCAATGTCGGTGTCGAGAGAAATAAAAAGGTCATCAAGGCGAAGCAGTTTATTCAGAAAAGGATGATTGAGAATCTTGAGGAAAAATATCTAAGAAGTGAGAAATTATCAAGACGTCATAGCAATATCCTGACTGTTTTGGATAAGTTTTATAAGAATCGATGACACTCTTCTAAGCAAACAAAAAATCAACAGAGGATTCCATATGAATTGGAAAAATTCTGTTGATTTTTTAATAAACTCTTTTTGGTTGAAGAAAAGATGTTTTTAGAAAACTCTCTTTGTTTCTTCGACAGCCTTGGAAAGGATTTCTTCGAGTTTCTCTTTTGGCATGATGTTTTCTTCCAAGACGATTTCCTCGATGCTCTTGTTTTTCTTCAAGGCCGTCTTGGCAATGTGGGCGGATTCCTTATAGCCTAAGTAGGGGGCTAAGGCTGTGACGATGCCTAAGGAGGATTTCTCCAGTTCGAGGCAGTGCTCCTTGTTGGCGCTGATTCCAAGGATGCAGTTGTCTGTCAAGGTGCTGATGGCGCCCGTCAATGCCTGAATCGATTCGAAAAGCTGGGAGAAGATGACCGGCTCAAAGGCGTTGAGTTCCATCTGACCGGCTTCACAGGCCAAAGAGATGGTGGCATCATGTCCGATGACAAGATAGCTTGCCTGGGTGACGACCTCCGGGATGACCGGGTTGACTTTTCCGGGCATGATGGAAGAACCGTTCTGCATGGCCGGAAGATTGATTTCGTTCAGACCGCATCTCGGACCGCTCGAAAGAAGCCTCAGATCATTGCACATCTTCGATAATCCGACAGCCAGTGCCTTCAAGGCACCGGAGATTTCGACAAAGGAATCGAGATTTTCTGTCGCATCGAAAAGGTCATGGGCTTTTGTAAGCGGAGTGAAGAAGAACTTATTTAGATTTTCAACGATATGTTCTTCATAATATTTGGAGGCGTTGATGCCGTTTCCGATGGCTGTTCCGCCAAGGTTGATGATTGTCATTTCCTTGCTGGCCGTCTTGAGTCGGCTGATGCAGCGCTCAATCATGGAAGCATAGCTTTCGAATGTGTTTCCCAATGTCATCGGGACCGCATCCTGAAGCTGGGTTCTTCCCATCTTGAGGATGTCTTTGAAGGCGATGGCTTTCTCATCAAGGGCATTGTGGAGCTTCTCGAGTTCTCCAAACAGGGGCGTTAAGAGAGTCAGGGTTGTCATCTTTCCGGCAGTCGGGATGACATCGTTGGTGGATTGGGCCATGTTGACATGATCGTTGGGGTGGACAAAATTGTATTCGCCTTTCCTGCCGCCGAGAATCTCGTTGGCTCTGTTGGCGACCACTTCGTTCATATTCATGTTGGAACTTGTTCCGGCTCCGCCTTGGATCTGATCGACGATGAAGGCATCATCGAATTTTCCATCATAGACTTCATCGCAGGCCTTCAGGATGGCATCGGCTTTCTCCTTTGCCAATAAGCCAGCTTCACAGTTGGTGATGGCGGCAGCCTTTTTGATCAAAGCCATATTCTGGATGAATTCTTTGATCACACCGCGTCCGGTGATTGAGAAATTCTTCTTTGCACGGAGCGTCTGTACGCCATAGTAGACATCTTTATCGAGTTCCAGAGAACCGATCGAATCTGATTCTATTCTTTTTTCCATTTTCTTTTTTCCTTCTGAAAGGGTAACTATTTTAACACGATTGATTGTTTATGCAAGAAAACATAAAGGAAAAGGGCATAAAAACTTATGCCCTTGTAAAGCATCTCTTATGAAATGAAAGGAAGACTAGTTGATGTGGAAAAGCAGATCGCCATAGGAAGGAACCGGCCAGTAGGCTTTGCTGACGATGGTTTCGAGTTCATCCACAGGCTTTCTCAAGTCGGCCATCAAAGGAAGAAGGACATCACGTGCATAGATGGCTTTTTCTCTTCCCTTGACTGTGCAGTCGATGATTGCATGATCGAGCTTTTCGGCAGCCACACAGGCTTCATCAAGGAGAGAGGAAATCTTCTTGATGCTTTCGATGGTGGACTTTGGAGTGTCGATGGCGATATCCTTGCAGCCTTTGGCTTCCTTGATAAGTGAGGTGAAATAGCTGTTGACGGCAGGGATATAGAGCTTATGTGCCATATGGGACATGGTCTTGGCATCGATGAAGACCTGGGAAGCATAGTTGTCATACATAATTTCAGCTCTGGACTTGAGTTCTGTGCTGGTCATGACGCCGGCTTCCGTGAAGAGTTCGATGGTCTTGTCTTCATTGAGGACATCGGTGGCTTCGACGGTGGTCTTGAGGTTGAGAAGGCCGCGCTTTTCGGCTTCCTTGACCCAGGCGTCGGAATAGCCATCGCCATTGAAGATGATTCTTTCATGGTCTTTGAGGGTGGTCTTGATCCAGTCGTTGATGGCAACGAGGGAATCTTCGCTTCTCTCGATCGTATCCGCAAAGTCCTTCAACGCCTTTCCGACAATGGTATCCAAGACGATGTTGGCATTGGCCACATTCTGGTTGGAACCGACCATACGGAATTCGAAGCGGTTGCCGGTGAAGGCAAACGGTGAGGTTCTGTTTCGATCGGTGGAATCTCTCGAAAGGACAGGGAGAGACTTGGCGCCGGTCTGGAGAAGGGAATCGGCTCTCTTCTTGGCTGTGGTATTGGCGTGGATGATCTTCTCGACGACGGCATTGAGTTCATCGCCAAGGAAGATGGAGACGATGGCCGGCGGGGCTTCATTGGCGCCCAAACGGAAATCGTTGGTATAGGTGGCGACGGATTCTCTCATCAATCCGGCATATTCATCGACCGCCTTGACGACAGCGGCAAGGAAGACGAGGAACTGAGTATTCTCATGTGGATTCTTTCCGGGCTTGAGAAGATTGATGCCAGTGTTGGTCTGCAAGGACCAGTTGTCATGCTTTCCGGAACCGTTGATGCCAGCGAATGGCTTTTCGGCAAATAAGCAGATGAAGCCATGCTTCTTGGCAATCTTCTTCAGGATCATCATGACCAAGGCATTCTGATCGGCGGCAACGTTGGCAGAGCCGTAGATGACAGCCAATTCATGCTGGGAAGGAGCGACTTCGTTGTGCTCCGTCTTGGCAGGGATGCCTAATTTCCATAAGACCTGGTTGACTTCGGTCATGAAGCCGGCAATCTGCTCACGGATTGGTCCGAAATAGTGATCGTCCAATTCCTGACCCTTCGGGGCCGGAGCACCGAAAAGGGTTCTTCCGGTGTAGATCAAGTCTTTTCTCTGGGCAAAGTGTTCGATGTCGACAAGGAAATATTCCTGTTCAGGGCCGGCCATCGGAACGACTTTGGTTGTGGTATTGTCGCCGAAGATTCTCAAGACGCGGACAGCCTGCTCGGAGACGAAGTCCATACTTCTCAAAAGAGGTGTCTTGCTATCCAAGGCTTCTCCGGTATAGGAGCAGAAAGCCGTTGGGATATATAAGACATTGGAATATTCATCATGCACGACAAAGGCAGGGGAAGTGCAATCCCATGCGGTATAGCCTCTGGCTTCGAATGTGGCTCTCAAGCCACCGCTTGGGAAACTCGAGGCATCGGGTTCGCCTTTGATGAGTTCCTTTCCTGAGAAGGACATGATGACTTTGCCTTTCTTATTGGGAACGGAAATGAAGGAGTCATGCTTTTCAGCAGTGACGCCGGTCAATGGCTGGAACCAGTGGGTATAGTGTGTGGCACCTTTGGAGATGGCCCATTCTTTCATTCCGTGGGCGACATCATCGGCCAAGGATGGATCCAATTCCTTTCCATTGTGGATGGTATCCATCAGATCGCGATAGACTTTTTCCGGAAGGTGACTTCTCATCTCTTCATCATCGAATACGTCGACACCATAATTAGCGGGTATATCGAATGAACTTGGCATGGTTATCCTCCTTTATTGCCAGGTGAAGCAAGGTGAAATTTATGCTGAAATAAATATATCCCTTTTTTATCCAAAGATAAACAAGAAATTTTCATTTTTTCAAATTCATAGAAAAAACTTTTCATGAAAGTTCAGGTTGAGAAAATGAAATTATTCGATAATCTACAATATATTCATGTATTTGTATCTATGAAAATGCATTTTCATAGCCAAGAAAAAAGTTCGAAGAATTTTCTTCGAACTCTCTTTTTTCTAGTCTTCGTATCCGTTTGGATTGAGCTGCTGCCAATGATTGGAGTCTCTGCAAGAATCGACGATGGTGTATTTTGCCTTGAATCCGAGTTCTTTTTCAGCCTTGGCAGTGCCGGCATAGTTTTCCGGGACATCGCCGGCTCTTCTTGGAGCGATGACATAGGGGATCTTGACGCCGGTGGCTTTTTCATAGGCATCGACGAGTTCCAAAACGGAGGTTCCCTTTCCGGTTCCGAGGTTGTAGATAACCAGTCCCGAATCCGTGAAAAGCTTCTTTAAGGCAAGGACATGGCCTTCTGCCAGATCGAGGACGTGGATGTAATCGCGGATGCAGGTTCCATCCTTGGTCGGATAATCATTTCCAAAGACGCTCAGATGGTCTCTTTTTCCGACGGCGACCTGGGTGATATACGGCATCAGGTTGTTCGGGATGCCATTTGGGGCCTCGCCGATCATTCCGGATGGATGGGCACCGATCGGGTTGAAGTATCTGAGCAGGGCGATATTGAAGTCCTTATGGACGAAGGCGAAATCCTTGAAGATGCCTTCCTGGATGATCTTGGTTGTGCCATAGGGATTGGTGGCCAGTCCGATTGGGTCTTCTTCGACAAGGGGAACATGGGTGGGTGTGCCATAGACAGTGGCGGAAGAGGAGAAGATGATGTTTTTGCAGCCGTATTTCGGCATGATTTCCAAAAGGGTCAATGTCGAATCAAGGTTGTTTCGATAATATTCGACAGGCTTCTGGACAGATTCGCCGACAGCCTTGAGTCCGGCAAAATGGATGACGGCATCGATTTTGTTTTCCTGAAAGACTTTTTCGACATCTTCATGATTGCAGACATCGCCTTTGTAGAACTTAATCTTCGTTCCAGCGATCTTTTCGATTCTTGGGAGAACTTTCTCCGAGGAATTGACAAGGCTATCGATGATGATGGGGGTATAGCCATATTCGACAAGCTTGATGACGGTATGGGATCCGATATAGCCCATGCCTCCGGTGACTAAAATATTTTTGTGCTCCATAATGCTTCTCCTTTCAGCGGTTGCTTAAAATCTGATTGATCTTCGTAATCAGCGTCTCATCCTGGCTGATCAGGTAACTGTCTTTTCCGATATGGGAATCATTATGCGTGATCGTATCGTTTCCCTTCACGGAAGAAAGATTTTCGCCTGCCCTACCAATATACCCGGAAAGTTCACGGATTTCAGGGTTTTTGTCGTATCCTGCAAGAAGAGTGCCCGAAAGTGTATTTGCATCAAGGAAAGAGGAGTTCTTTTTTGCATAGACGGACATGTAGTTCATGTTCTCGCTTGTCAGGGAGATAGACAATGTCGCATTGGTATCATAGGCCTCCTGCATGGAGGAAGCGAACTTGATTTTGTACTTGGAGGAATAGGTTTCTTCGATGGTCTTTCTTGCCTTATTGTAGGACTCAAGATCATTGTCTTCAATCTTATTCAGAGAAGAATCATATTCGCTCTGGAAGACGACGAGATCATAGTTCTTTGTCGGAAGGGTGGAACCGCACTTCTTGACATTCAGGATGGTATAGGGGGATTCCTTGTTGTTCCGCAGTGTGATTCTTTTTCGGATTCCATCCTCATTGGGAAGCGTATAGGTTTCATAATGGATGGTCTTGTCACAGCTCAGGGAATAGGGATTGTAGTCTTTCAGAGAGGAGAAGGATCCTTCATCGGAATAGATGAGGTAGTCTCCTTCATCTAGGACGCTCAAATCGAAATAGTACTGGTGGTTCTTGATATCCGTCGATCCCAAGTCGAATTTCGATTGGTTGGTGGTCAGATTGTAGAGGAAAAGATTGTTCTTTCCTTCTCCGATATAGGATGTGGCGCTTCCATCGAGGACGGATGGAGTGATTTTCGTTTCGGAAAGAAAGAATTTATCCCCGAATATGGCATAGTCATAGGCCTTGTTCTTCTTTTCTTCTCCGAACATGGAGAGGAGATTCTTGCTTTCCTGGATGCTTTTTCCATTCAGGGTGATATAGGCATCATCGGAAGCGGAATTTTTCGTGTCATCGATAAAAAGATAGATCGAATAGCAAAGGAAAGCCGCACTCGAAAGAACGAGTGCTGAAGAGATGATTTTCATGACGAGAGGAAAACGGCTCTTCTTCTCGTGTGGATTGGATTCATGCGCAGGGGCATGAATGGAAGTGGTTTCTTCCGTCTTTGTGTTTTCTATCTTCTTTTTTCCGAACATATTTTAGAATTCCATATCTTTGTAACAGCGAGGATAAGGCAAGACATCACGGATGTTGCTCATGCCCGTGACAAGCATGACGAGTCTTTCGAAGCCGAGTCCGAAACCTGAATGAGGCATCGAACCGTTCTTTCTTAAGTCGAGATACCATTCATAGGCGGGGATATTCATATTGAGTTCCTTCATGCGATTGAGCAGCTTGTCATAGTCGGCTTCTCTTTCGCTTCCGCCACAGAGCTCACCGATGACCGGAACAAGAAGGTCGGTTGCACCGACGGTCTTTCCATCGTCGTTCTGCTTCATGTAGAAGGCCTTGATCTCCTTTGGATAATCCGTGAGGAAGATTGGACCCTTGAAGTAGGTTTCGGTGAGATATCTTTCGTGCTCGCTTCCCAAGTCAAGACCGAAATGGATGTCGCTGACTTCGAATTTGTGGCCGTTCTTGACCGCATCCTGAAGAATCTGGATGGCTTCTTCATATTTGACGCGCTTGAATGGCTTGTTGATGAATTCATCCATTCTCTTCTTGACATCCTTGTCGACCCATTTCTCGAAGAAGTCCATATCTTGTTTGCAGTCGTTGATGGTGTTCTTGACCACATATTTGAGGAAGTCTTCTTCGATATTGCATAAGTCAGGAAGATGGGCCCAGGCGATTTCCGGTTCGATCATCCAAAATTCGGCGGCGTGGCGGACCGTGTTGGATTTTTCAGCACGGAAGGTCGGACCGAAGGTATAGACCTTTCCATAGGTCAAGGCAAAAGGCTCGACATGGAGCTGTCCGGAGACCGTGAGGTGGACATTTTCCTTGTTGAAATATTCTTCCGGATGCTTGACATCGGCATAGACATCGAATGTCTGTCCTTCGCCTTCGCAGTCGTTGGCGGTCAAGATCGGCGTATGGATCCAAAGATATCCATTCTTGTGGAAATATTCGTGGATGTAGAAAGCCAAAGTCGAGCGGACGCGGTTGACGGCATTGAAGGTGTTCGTCTTCATTCTCCACTGCGGGATGTCGCGAAGATATTCGAAGGACATCTTCTTCTTCTGAAGCGGATAGGCTTCATCGACATCGCCGACAAGGACGACGTTGTCGGCCTGAAGTTCGAATGGCTGTTTGGCTTCGGGTGTGACATGGAGAGAGCCATCGACCAAAAGAGAGCAGCCAAGCTTGGCTTTCTGGGCATCTTTCTGTTTTTCATCATAGACGACCTGGATATTCGAAAAGCAGGTTCCGTCATTGAGGCTGACAAAGCCGATGTTTCCTGAAAAGCGGTTGGTTTTCACATATCCGCCAAAGGAGAGCTTCTTTCCTTCCAAGGAGGAAAGCGTTCCTTCTTCGGCCATTTCGTATAAGTCTTTGACTGTATAATTTTCCTTTAAATCCATAATCTGATTCTCCTATTCTTCTTCTAGATTCCGATTGGGCATGCTTGTCATGCTCAAAGGAGCGTAATTTCCTAATTCGATCATATGATGGGCAGCTTTGGCGATCATGGCTGCATTGTCTGTCGTGCACCAAAGCGGTGGAATCATGACTTCGATCTGATCGTGGGCGAAAACTTCCTTGATGTGGCTTCTTAGGTAGGAATTGGCAGAGACGCCGCCTCCGACGACCACCTGGGAGACATGATAGTCCACACAGGCCATATGCAGCTTTTCGAGAAGCTGATTGACAAAGGCTTCCTCGGTGCTTCGGCAATAGGACTTGACGACATCGAGAGGTATATTGCCATTTTCATCTCTCTTTTCCTTCTGGATCATTCTCACGAGATGGGATTTCAATCCGGAATAGGAGAGATTGTAGCCACTCACCTTCGGTTTGGGAAGAGGGAATGTCTTGATGCCTTCTTCCCTGGAAATCTTGTCGAGATTGACACCGCCTGGATAGGGAAGGCCAAGTTCCCTGGCGACTTTGTCGAACGCCTCGCCGATGGCATCATCTTCGGTTTCGCCGATGATGGTGAATTTCATGGGGGAAGGCATGTAGACGATTTCGGAATTTCCTCCGCTGGCAATCAGGGCAATCAGAGGATAGTGGAAATCGGTGACATATTCGTTGGCATAGATATGTCCGGCAAGATGGTGGACACTGATAAGGGGAACATCAAGATATTCGGCAATCGTCTTTGCCGCCATGACGCCAATCTGAAGGGCACCGGGCAATCCCGGACCTCCGGTGACGGCGACATGCGTGATCGAGGAGATGTCGAAACCCTTCAGTGAGAGGGCATAGGAGAGAACCTTGGTGATATTCTTCAGATGGAGACGCGAGGCGAGCTCGGGATAGACGCCACCGAATCTTTTGTGGTCTTCAATCTGTGTATTGACGCTGTTTGCCAGAAGTTCGTTGCCGTTTCTCAAAATGGCAATGGCTGTTTCATCGCAAGAGGATTCAATTGCTAAAATGACTTCATCTTTCATTTCTCAATCTCCTTCTTATAACAGAGTGCATCATCATCGGGATAATACTTCTTTCTAGTGTGATAGAGCTTGAATCCTGTTCTTTCATAAAGGGAAATGGCTCTTAGATTCTTGCTTCGCACCTCAAGGAAGATGTTTTCGATGCCTTTTTGGGACAATTCCTTGATCACATCCGATAGGAAAGAGGAAGCAAGGCCTTTTCCTTCCTGGTCTTGGCGGATGGCAAGATAGTCGATTTCGCAATCGGTATCCGCCTCAAAGCGGATGCAGAGGAAGGCGATATTCTCTTGTTTATCATTTTCGAGGACATAGAGATCGAATCCCGGCGCATCCAAATAAAAAGGCAATTCCTTCCTCGAATCGAAGGAATGGATTCTGTTTCCGATTTCGTATAGGGATGGAAGATCTTTCTCTTCCGCTTCTTTGATGATCATATTTTTAAGATATACTCCGGAAGATAATTTTCCTCATCGGAAGAAAAATCTTTGAATTTCGTTTTGTATCGGATAGATAAGTCAATCGTGCTGATTTCTCTGATTGTATGGCCGGAAAGTTCCTTTTTGGCCATCGCATCTTCTTTTTCGACGGCAATCGGGTCTTTTCCGTCCAAAAGGGAAATCTTGTCCTTGTCGATTCTTTCATAATCGACGCTTCCGTCTTCTTTTTTGGTGGCAAAGAAGAGGTTTCCGTTTCGATCGGATAAGGCTGCATATTTGTTTTCCATGCAGAAGAGATCCATCGTCTTGATTCCAAAAAGCTTCAGTTTGTCATTGAAGGCAAAAAGGGTTCGCGGAATGGTCAATCCCATGCGGATTCCGGTGTTGCTCCCGGGGCCTAAAAGAACATAGTAGCAATCGACATCCTTCAAGGTGACTCCGGCCTTTTCCAAAAGAAGCTTGATTCCCAAAGGAAGTCTTTCCAAGGCTGCCTTGGGATTTTCCAAATCGATGGTGTAGGTTTCCTCTTCGCCGATTGTCAGACCCAAAGCGAGGTCTTTGGTCGCTGAATCGATGAACAGGGATATTTCTTTAGAATCTTTCATCTTCAATCACAATCTTTCTTTTCTCGTCGTTCAGATAGGAGAGACTCACCTGGATGATCGGATGATAATTCAACACGCTCGAAGAGCCATACATCGGCCATTCGATATAGGTGATGATGTCTTCTTCACCCATCACTTCGTCTAAGGAAAGGTCTTTTCTTTCCTCATCGGCATTTTCCAGTCGGTAGCAATCGACATGATAGAGCGTCAGTTCCTTTCCCTTGTAGACCTTGATCAGGTTGAAGGTTGGGGAATTGATGATTCCCTTGACACCGATGGCTTTTCCGATTCCCTGGCAGAAGGCTGTTTTTCCACAGCCCATTTCGCCGATGGCCTTGATGACTTCTCCGCCATGAAGCGTCATGGCTAGGTCAGAGGCTATTTTTCTTGTTTCTTCCAAAGAGGAGGAGATGTATTCCGTTTTTTTCATATTTTATGCTTTTTTGCTTTCCACGTAGTCGATGAAACAGAAGGCTTCATCGGTTGCCTTCTTGTAGGCTTCAAAGGCACCCAAGTGCTGGAAAGGCTTGACCGGAAGCTGCATGATATCGTCCGAGAGATTCATGCCGACTTTGCTTCCATAGGAGTTGACGCTGATGAACAGGGACTGGACAAATTCGTTGGGCGTGATGCCGTTGAGAATCTTGACACCTTCCTCGTCGAAGAATTTGGCGGCAAGGATCGGATCGATGGCATAGACGACGATATTGCTTCTCAGGGAAGGAACTTTGACGGCCTTGAATCCGGTCAGATTGCTCGGAAGAAGGGTGACATCGCTATTTCCCATGAAGCAGATGATGAAGGATTCCTCGCTGTGGACGGACATATCGTAGGAATAGAATTTTCCAAAGAGACCCGTAGCGGTTTCCGTCTGCTTGTTCTCTCTGGCCTTTTCCATATCCTTCTGTCTCTTCTTCATTTCCTTCGGATTGGCGATCTCGCAGTCGATGAGGGTCATATCCTTCGAAGCGATTTCCTCCGTACCGGTGGAAGTCTGCTCCAAAGCTTCCGGAACATAGGTCGTGCCATCGAGATTGACAAGATCCTCAGGCTTCTGGTTGGCTTTCTGGATGGAAATAGGCGGGATGACGACGGCGACTTCGCCTAACGAGAAGTGACGGCCATTTCTCTTTCCTTCGACGATGGCACGGGACTGGATGGAGTTGATGGTGTGGAAATAGTGGGCCTGGATGACATCCTGGTCATTGATCTTGGCATCGACGCACATGGTCGGATTGACGACCTTCAGATCGGAGAGGACATAGCCGTTGAGTCTATCTTCATATTCGTTGAGATATTCCTTGGTGATCTTCGAATTCTTCTTGTTGAAGACGGAGGTGAGGATGAAAGAGAAGATGATGATGGCAAGAGCGATACCTAAGACAAGCCATGTGACCCATTTGGTCGACTCGTTCTTGTTGAGGAACGTCACCAAAAGGACACCGGCAAAGGCGACGACCATCAAGCCGACGCTGACGAAGTCGATGATCTTGGATTTGGAGATCTTCTTGGCGAATTTTTTTCTTCCATCTTCCATTTCCTCATCGATGGTGAAAGAGCCATCATGGAAATAGCGGATGGGATTGAAGTAGGCATTGTTGACAGCCTGTTCCTGGGGCGTATAGGTGCCAGAGACATCATCCAGCTTGACTTCTTCCTTTGTCTCTTCCGGCTTGGCTTCTTCTGTGGAAGAAGGTGTCTCTTCCTTGAGCTCGGCTTTCTCTTCCTGGTTCATTTTGGCTTTCAAAAGTTCGAATTCATCACTCGGATTGACTTCCTTTGTCTCTTCGGCAGTATTTTCATTGTTCAGTTCTTCACTGACATTCTTGTTTTCTTCCATGGTAAAGCTCCTTAAATCCTGCGATTTTTCGCATTAGTAAAATTATAACAAAGTAAATCAGGTAAATAAATTAGATTTCACCCGTTTCGGGCATTTTCTTTCCATAGAAAAAGGGGCTATTCGGATAGCCCCGTAGTTGACTTAAATCAATCCGTAGATGACGATGGAAAGAAGATCGAAGATGACGCCGATGGATAAGATGACATAGAAGGCGCTTCTCATTCCGTGATTCTTCTTCTGGAGAAGAAGCGGAATCAGGCTCAGATCCATGAAGATGGCGCCGAAGATGAAGAGCATGATGCCATAGCGGGAAGACATGGAATAGCTTTTTTGGAGCAAAGCAGTGAAGAAGATGACAATCCATCCGGCCAAGGCCAAGACACAATAGTTGTAGATTTTGGCTTTCTTCGGCTTGAGGAAGTTCAAGACGATGCCAAGGATGCCTACAATAGCAATCAGGGCATAGGTGATCCAACCGAGATTTCTCAAAAACCAGCCATAGGAGGAGAAATTCTTCTGGAAGACGAAACTTCTCAGGACGGTGGTCATGAAGGTGGCATACAGAAGAAGGAAGCTGACATAGAGAAGGACAGCGCTGTAAGGCTTGAGCTTTTCTCTCTTTTCTTCATCATCCGCCCACTTGCAGTCATAGAAGTGTCCGAATGCGATGGCAAGGAAGAAAACGACGGTAAAGATAGCGGTTACAATCAAGCCCAAAGGACCATAGGAACCTTTGACGCTTGTCAGGAAGTAATATCCCTGGGAACCGAAATAGAAAAGGCAGACCAAGTAGGCGATGAAACTTGCTCCCAAGGCAGAAAGGAAAATCAAGCGGAAAAGTTTTTCGTTTTTTGATAATTTTAGAAAACTTCTTCCTAAATTTTCGTCTTTTGCTTCCTTGGGCAGGAAACTCATATCACCAATCATGTTGAGCAGCTCTTCGTTGTTATTGTTGTTTGTTTCAGCCATATCAAACCTCCATAGAGTAAAAAAGGATGAATATAAATTACCATAAAATAGCAAATATACAAGTGAAATCAGTCTAATTTTTTTGGCTTATAGAACGAAATATTCTGCATCCAGACGATTTTCGGAGTGAATTCGCCCTCCATCGTCTTTTCATAGGACGATTTCAGGCATTCCATCTTGGCATCGAGATCATCCAATGCGTGGAGAACATAGGCTTCGGCAGTGGCCGGAAGCTTTGGGGAACCGAATTCGAATTCGCCATGGTGGGCTAAAATCATATGGACGAGGACATCGAGTTTCTCTTGGGTCATTTTCTGTTTCTTTCCCTCTTCATAGACGATCATGGCGCCCATGGAGATGTGACCCAAAAGATTTCCTTCTGCGGAATAGGTCGGTGTGTTTTCTCCGGAGAGCTCCTTTATTTTTCCGATATCATGAAGCAGGGAACCGGCGATGAGATAGTCCTTGCTGAGATAGGAATACTGCTTCTGGACTTCCAAGGCCATATGGCAGATGCTCAATGAATGGAAGAGAAGTCCGCTTCGATAGGCGTGATGGACCGTGACAGCGGCCGGATAGGTCGTATAGCTGTCATAATATTCCTTGATGATCGAGGAAGTGAGATCATGCAATTCCGTATCTTTTATCTGGGAGATGTAGTCTTCCAGTGTCTTTTTCATCTCGGGAAGCGGAATGGGTGCGACCGGAACATATTTGGACATATCCACTTCGGAGGCATTGATGCTATCCATCTCATTGATCTTCAGCTGCGGATGTCCGCGGTAGAGACTGGCCATGCCATTGACACGGATGAGGCTTCCGGCGGAGGCGATTTCCAGATCGCCGGCTTCGATCGTCCATTTCTTGGCATCGATGGTTCCGGAGGAATCCTGCAAAGTCAAAGCGAGGTAGTGGTTTCCGTTGTTGGAGACGGCCTCAGTCACTTGTTTGACCATGAAGATTTCGTTGACATTTCCTTCTTTTCCTGCAAAATCCTTGATCATATGAATGTATACTCCTTTACGATTGCTTCGATTTCATCATAATGAAAACCTTTCTGGAGCAGTTTTCTTATGAATGCATCCTTTTTCTTGGCTTGTGTATTGTCTTTTTTTGCACAAAGAGAATTATAGCATTTTTCTGCTTCTCTTTTTAAGAGGACCTTTCTCTTTTTTCTCTCTTCCTCCTTGGCTTCCTCATCGAGGGAGGAATAGAACGCCTCAATGGCTTTTTTTGCCTGGGCGGAGGAAAATCCTCTTCTTAGAAGCGTGGAAAAAATGGATTCCTTCTTTTTCTCTAGAATCATGGAGGATTTCGATCGGTTCATTTTCTCGACCAGGGAGAAAAGAATCTCTTCCTGATCCGGATTCTCTTTTGGAATCGAGGAGAGAAGGTTTTCGCTGATTCCCTTTTTCCTGAGCTGGGAGAGGATATAGTCAGTCCCATAGCCTTGCTCAATCTTCGCTTCGAGGTAATCTTTCATATAGGCTTCATCATCGATGAGATGGCTTTCGATATAGGGAGAGAGAAGTTCCATCGCTTCCTTTTTGGTCAGGAAGTATTTCTTTTCGAGCTTGGCTTCCAGTTCCGCTTGGGTATATCTTCTCTGGGAGAGAAGAAGGAGAAGATAGTCTTTGGCTTTCTTCTGGCGGGAATTCTTCCTCAGTGATTCCATCTCTTCCAGGGAAAGTTCTTTTCCGGGATAGAAAAGACCTTCGAGATAATCATCGAAATTGAGAAAATATTCTTTTCCCTGGATGGAGAGAAGGACGCCTGTCTTTTTCTGGCAGACTTCCTCAACGATGTATTTTTTCTTCATGTGTGTCCGGCTCCTGACTGGGGAGGGAGGAATATTCGACGATTTCCTCCTGGAAAGTGAAAACAATCTCTCCATCTTCCCCTTCCTTAATAGTTGTTCCTTTGGGTTGCAACTTCAAGAGCTTGGCCTTATTTTTCATGCCTTTTCTTTCCAATCTCTTCTTTTTTCGCTCTTCTTTTTTCTTTTCGGCGTGATGGATATGGGAAAGATCCTTCTCTGCCTCCTTCTGAATCTCCCTGTCTGGCTTGGATTGGTTGATGACCATCGAGACTTCCTTTTCGATTTTGGCAAGGCCTGCCCGCTGTTTTTCAAGAACCTCCGCAAGATCCTCATCCGGAATCTCTTCCTTGTCCTTCTTTGTGTGGATCATTCTCTTCTGAAGCTTTCGGAAGGATCTTTCGACCTGAAGCTCGGAAAGAAGAGGCGCATTTGTCGTCTCCTTCTGAAGAGGAATGCCTTCCAAAAAGGATTTTGTTTTGTCATCGACTTCCGTAAGATTGGAAAATTCGAGATCATAGATGGTGTCGGTATTCAAAAGAAGCTGTTCCTTCTTTGGGGCTCCACGATAGAAAAGGAAGCAGAGCAGTCCCATGAAGAAGGAAAGATAGAAAGTGACGCTTCGCCAGAGAAGGTTGGCGGCACTCGCAAGGGAGGAAGCATTCTCCATGGAGGAAAGATAATAGCGGAAGGAAGACTGGAAGAGGACTTCAGGGACACCGACGCTGATCAAGGAGGAGACGGTGTTGACGATGCCGGTGGTAAATAAGGAGGGGAAGAAAAGAAGCGTATGGACATCCAAGGAAGAGAAGATGACATAGGGAATCATGCCTAAAAGGAAGAGCTTTGCCAGATTGGAGATGATCAGAAAGAAAACGAGGAATTTGTGCTGGAAAAGCCTCTTCATTTCGATTCGATAGGTGGCAAACTGGAGCGTCAGCTTTCTTCTTGTGGCTTCCTTGTTTCGCAAGAGATGCATCTTGGAAAGAAGATTGATGCCCTTGAAGAGAAAAAGGCGATGGAATCCTTTGGCAAATCCCAAAAGAAGAATCATCATCAGCGTGAGAAACTGCACGCATAAGGCGAAGATGCAGACGACATAGAGTGGAAGGCCTCCGAAGACATCCAGCGGAATCTCTTTTATGTAGGGGTAGCCAAAAATGACCATGATGAGGGAATAAAGAAGCAGGGAAAATTGATAGATGAGGTAATTCATGGTCAAGATGCTGGCAGCCTGGGGAGGACGGATATCCTGGCGGGTGAAGGTAAGGGCCTGTGGGATGCTGGCGGCTGATTTGACAAAGACGCCCATCACCTGGCCGATGAGGACGTTGATGACGCCCTGATAGTAGTGATACCGGCCATTGTAGAGCCGGGCTAGAAGCGTGATGTTCAATCCGTCAAGAAGGGTTGAGGAACAAAGAAGGAGGATAGTGAGCATCAGCGGAAAGAAGTTGGCCGTAGATATTAGATGAAAGGTGGTCGCTGGATCATCCTTGAGAATATAGAGCAAAGCAAAAACCATCAGGGAAGAAAAGAAAAGGATTTCCAAGATGGCTTTGATGTTTTTTCCTTTCGTCCTCTGAATGGTTCTTTGCTGCATGAAAATTTACAGAGCGGCCTTGACTTCTTCGATACGTCTTGCGACTTCTTCCTTGCCTAAAAGGCGGAGGACATCGAAGAGTTTCGGAGACTGGGTGGATGCACACACGGCGATACGGACAATGGAGATGCAATCCGCATACCAGCCGTTGTAGGCTGTCGGATTCTTTTTATAGACTTTTCTGTCTTCGCAGAAGTTGTGTCTTGTTCCCAAGACCTTCATCTCGCTGAACCAGGAATTCTCATCCTGGGAGTCAAGATTCCAGGAAGCGATGAAGTCATCCAAGACGTCCTTGATGACATCATGGGAGATGAATTCGTTGAATGGAAGTGGACTGTTCTTGACCATACTGTCATAGTCTTCCTTATAGAAGAACTTGACTTTGTCGAGAACCTGGGAGAATTTCTCATAGTCTTTTCTTGGCTTTTCCTGTTCTCTTTCGATATTGATGATGGATTCGAAATAGTCTCTGTCGTCATCGATTTTGTCTTTGAGTTCGACCTGGTATTCCTTGGCCCATTCATAGCATTCATCGGTGAAGGTCTTCTTGTCCATGATGGCGAGAAGTTCCTTGGAGATGTTGTTGAGCTTCGGCATATCGAAAAGGGCGCCGTCGAGCGAGAATTTGTCGAAGGTGAGCATGAAGTCATCCACCGGGGCCTTCGGATTTTCCATCATCCAGGCTTCGAAGTTGGAGTTGGCAATCGTCAGAAGATAGCGGATGACGCCTTCTTTTGGATAGCCTTCCTTCAGAAAGAAGCTGACAGCGGCTTCCGGATCCTTTCTCTTGGAGAGCTTTCTCTTGTTTCCGGTTTCCTTGTCGTTGACCATGATGACGGGAAGATGAGCGTATTTCGGAGCATCCCATCCCATCGTCTGGAACAATTCGAGATGAATTGGAAGCGAAGAAATCCATTCTTCGCCACGGGTGACTAAGGTCGTGCCCATGAAATGGTCATCGACTAAATGGGCAAAATGATAGGTCGGAAGACCATCCGACTTATAGATGACGATATCCTGATAGTTCTCAGTCAGTTCCATATCGCCACGGATTTCATCGTGGGCTTTGATATGATTGCTGGCATTGCCTTTGGACTTGAAACGGATGACATAGGGCTTTCCTTCCTTGATGAGGGAGATGTATTCATCGTTGGATAAGGAACGATATTTGGCATATTCGCCATAATAGCCAGGGACGACCTTGTTGGCCTGCTGGACTTCACGGATCTGATCGAGTTCTTCCTTGGAACAAAAATCCGGATAGGCTCTGCCTTTCTTCAATAATTCCTTGATGACGACTTTGTAGATATCGGCTCTTTTGGACTGAACATAAGGAGCGTAGAGACCTTCTTCATGATCGCCATAGTATCCTTCATCCGAGTTGATGCCGAAATTGCCAAGCTGCTTGACCAAGTCGAGTCCTGTTCCTTCGATTTCTCTCTTCTGGTCGGTATCTTCCAAACGGAAATAATACACACCGCCTGACTGCTTTGCGAAACGATAGGCAATCAAGGCTGTGAAAAGACTTCCGGTATGAAGAAAGCCGGTCGGAGAGGGAGCAAAGCGGGTGACATAGCTATCTGCGGGAAGATTTCTTTTTGGATAACGTTTTTCCAGATCCTTGATTGTCTCTTTGACATCTGGGAAGATGAAATCTGCTAATTCTTTGTTTGTGGCCATAAAATGTTTCTCCTTATTATTCGATTGGTCTGATATAGAATTTGCCATAGACCTGATTCAGGCCAATGACGGTCATAAATGCGTTCGGATCGGCTTTTCTGACTAAAATCGTCGCTTTCTTGATTTCATTCTTGGAAAGAACCATATAGATCATGATTCTCTTCTGTCCGGTATAGGCACCTTTCGCATCCACGGTTGTGGCTGAATGCGGGAAGGCATGAATGAGAATCTGCGAGAGATTTTCGTTCGAGGTGAAAATCTGAATCTCTTCCTTCTTATTCTTGATATTGAGCATATCGATGACTTTGACGGAAACGAAGAGGTAGATGAAGGTATATAAGGAATAGCGGATGAGCTGGCTGGAAAGCTGCGGATTGACAATTGGGTTGACGGCGTGGCCGATGATGCCGAAGAGGACGTTGAGAAGAAGGATGGCGGCATTGAGGTAGAAACTGAACTGGCCCGGCATAGCCGATTTCTTTTCGGCGATATAGAAACTGATGACATCCGTTCCGCCGGCGGAAGTGTTGATCATCATGGCTGCACCTGAGGCAATGCCGGTGGTGATGCCGCCGAAGATGCACCTGGCAATCATATCGTCATACAGATTGATGACGTTGTAGATCCATTCATCGGGAATGACTTCATTGAACAGAGAGACAAGGCCGACGTTGATCAAAGTGAAGATGGTGAACTGCTTGGATATCTTGAACCATCCCAAGACAAGAAGCGGGATATTCAAGGCAAAATACATGATGGAGATGATGGTTTTCTCGCTTTCTCTGAAATCGCCGAAGATGTTCATCACCTTGACAATCGCCTGGGAGAAGCCAGACATGCCTCCGGCGACCAAATGGATGACACCCTGCTCATTGACTAAGGCCAAGGCAGCATCATAGGACATATTTTTTTCCACCATCATCCAGTGGGCGACGCAATTGGTTGTCGGGTTGATGAAGGCACGGAAGCCCCAGGCGAAAATGAAGCATGTGACGGCCGTGACGATGAATTTCCATAGCCAATCGATGGATTTCCTCGTCTTTGGATGATCAAAGAGGTAGTCTTCCATGTTTTCTTTGTTTTTTATGAACCAATTCATTGTGTTTTCTTTCTCCAAATGAAATCTTATATATGATAATGTTTTCTAAGAAAATTTCAATTATGAGCTTGCTTTCCCTTCTTCTTTTTCTCTTTTTTCAGGCAAAAGAGGAGGGAAGAAAAGAAAATCCTGCCTGAAAAATCTTTCCTATGAAAGAAAAATTCTCTATAATGAAGAAAATGTGAGGAATGCAGGTATGACTTTATTTCAGATGGCGGCTATTTTCAGTGAGAAATTTCAGGATGGCGGAGATGTCAGGGCCTATTTTGCACCGGGAAGAGTCAATCTCATCGGCGAACATATCGACTATAACGGTGGACATGTTTTTCCCTGTGCCCTGAATTTCGGGAATTATGCGATTGTCCGAAAAAGAAATGATCGGAAATTGCGCTTCTATTCGCACAATTATAGAAAAGGCGGCGTCATGGAATCCTCGTTGGATGATCTTGTCTACCGAAAAAAGGATGTGTGGATCAATTATCCAAAAGGCGTCATCTATGCCTTCAAGAAGAAAGGCCTCATCATGGATTGCGGATTGGATGTCTTCGTCTGGGGCAATATCCCAGGAAGCGGACTTTCCTCAAGTGCAGCCATGGAAGTCTGCATCGCCACAGCCATCAACGATTTTTTCTCCTTCAAGCAGACGCCTGTCCAGCTCGCTCTTCTTTCCCAACAGGCTGAAAATGAATTCTGCCATATGAACTGCGGCATCATGGATCAGTTTGCCTCGGCGATGGGAAAAAGCGAACAGGCAATCTATCTTGACTGCGGCAAACTCGACTATCGCTATGTTCCTCTGAAGATGAATGGCGTGAAGATCATCGTCACTAATTCCAATAAGCCCCATTCCCTGATTTCTTCCCATTACAATGAAAGAAGAAAGGAATGCGAGACCGCCTTGCATGATCTGAAGAAAGCCATCGATATCAAGCATCTCTGTGAGTTGGATGTTCGACAATTCGAAGCGTATAAATCCTATATTCAGGATGAAATCTGTCAAAAGAGAGCCAAGCATGCCGTCTATGAGGAAGACAGAACGAAAAAAGCGATATTCGCCTTGGAAAAGAATGATATCGAATTGTTTGGCCAACTGATCAATGAATCGGGTGATTCATTGAGATACGACTATGATGCCACCTGCTTTGAAATCGATGTCCTTGTCGATTCGGCAAGAAGACAGAAAGGTGTCTATGGCTCAAGAGAGACCGGAGGTGGATGGGGCGGAAATACCGTCAGCCTTGTTCAGGAACAATACGTGGAAGAATTCAAGAGAAATGTTGCCCGCGACTATAAAATCAAGACAGGACTGATGCCTTCCTTCGCTGTTGCAGAACCGGGAGATGGTGCACGTATTCTTCTTTCCTAAAAAACAACTTCAAGATATATCATTAAAAATGCAACATGATGAATCATTCATGGCTCCCTCATAGAGAGAATCGTGGATGATTTTTCAGTTGCTGGAATATGGGAAGAATGGGATTCCCTCAGTGGATGAATCGATTTCTGTCAAGTTGATTCATAAACAACTAGGACATTCGAATGTTCTTTATATACAAAAAGGGACATTGCAATGTTTCAATCATAAAAAGGACTTCTTATTATGATTTTATACCACGGATCAAATTTAATCATCGAAAAGCCAAAATATGGATATGGAAATCCGAAGAATGATTTTTGATCCGAACGCTCTATATCTGCAGGATATATTGAGAGGTGAGACAAAGAAATGTGATCCACGCTTACGATGAATATTATCTTGATATGGCTCAGAGAAAACTCGCCTCTTTATTCGAATTGGCGGTTTATCAGGAAAAGATGAGTGTGGATGAATTCACAGAGAAATTCATTCAGTCACCAATCTGCAGTTCTTTCGAGCATGCGGTTTTCATTTATCTTGCGGGCAAATCTGCCAATGAACTTTTGGGACTTGTTTTAAAGAAGCAAATGGAGCAGACAGAATATGGCTGCTTTCCCTGAATATTGGCTAGGCTGGGTTTTAGCCTATACGCAATGGTATACTGCAAAATTCATTTCGGAAATCATCAAAGCCTATCCATGCAGCAAACTGCTTCTTCAATATTTTCCATATCACGAGATGGATGTGACAAAGACAGTGGAACTGATTCAGCAGCATCTGCCACAAGAATCGACTCTGAAAAGATGGAGGAAGAAAAGGGACCTCAGCCAAAATGAACTCTCTCTTTTCAGTTCTGTCCCTATTCGATCAATCATGGCTTATGAACAAGGAAAACTCGAACTTTCCAAAGCACAAGGTGAAATGCTGTATAAGCTTGCCGAAACACTGGATTGTTTCATCGAGGACTTGATCAGATAGGGCGAAAGGAAAAAGGAATTGAACTATCATAATAGAACCGAGATTCAATTCTATCTTTGCTTACAAAATGAAGAATACACGGACTAAAAGAATAGAAACAATTTATTAGCTTGAGCATAAAAGATTTTTTCATATGAAGAAAAATGCCTTTCTTTTTGGCAAGCGATTGTGTCCTAGAAAAATCCCATTGCTGTAAGAAAGAGCATCGATGGGTTTCTTCGGATGTCATTCTCTTCTAGAGGCTGCCTTTCTGTTCCTCTTTCTGGCTTTTATGGAACTGGCGTTTTTTTCTTAAGAAAAAAAGGGGCATGTGTTATACTCAAATATGTGGGTAATACAACATGGATAACAATATAAAAACTGAGACTCGGCCGTCCATTCATTCTCTTCGTGGATGGCTCAATACTTCTTTGGGACTGATTTTGATGATTTTCGCTCTGATCGGAGCATTTGGAAAAACAGTTGTCGGTTCTATTTTTGTCTATTCGCTTGCCTTCCTTTTCGGCATGTTCTATCCGTTTGCTCTCGCACTTCTTTTTGTCTATGGTCTTTATCTTGTCGTAGCAAGACATGCCTTTCCTCTGAAGGGAAAGTTCTTAGGCCTCCTTGGCTTTTCGCTTCTGATTGTCGGGGTGTTGGCATTTGGTTCCTATGGAATCTTTTCTCTGAGGGAGACAGGTGTCGATTTCATCTCTCTCAACAGCGTCTATCTTGACAGAATGGATTCCTTTGCCCGTTCGTTCTATCAGATCGACTCCTTCGAGTCTCTAAGCGGATTGGGTGGAGGCTATCTCGGTCTTTTCTTTTTGACCCTTCTAGGATCTGTGTGGGGAAAAATAGGAGATGCGATTTTCTATTCCCTTGTCTTGCTTGCCGGTGTTTTCTTCATTTCCTTCCGTCCGACCCTCTTTGTGATCCGAACAATCAGAGAAGAGAAAAAGAAACATGTCAGCTATTCCTCTCCTTATCAGCCGAAAAAGGATAAGAGCAATCCGCATCTTGAAAGAGAAATGAATTTCAAGACGGAAATGCCAGAAGAGCCACAGGAAACCATCCAGCCTGCCAAAGAGAAACCCTATGTTCCTTCGAAGAATGCCCAGGCTCCCATCAAGAATACCTGGTCGAATGATGATCAGGGAAGTTTTGGTCCTTTTGAAGCCTATGAAGTCAAACCGGAAACCAAGAAGGAAGAAACCTTCGAGAATAATATCACGCCCGTCGATAATGAAGATTTCCATCGTGCCACTGTGACGGATATGCCGGCATTCCAAAAGCAGGAGAGTTCGGATTTCGAAACGGTTTCTCCGACCAAGGTCGAAGAAAAGCCAGAGGAAGTCAAGCCAGCCGAAATTCCGGATGTCTTTGTTCCTGTGGAAAAAGAAGAAGTGAAGCCCACCGCCACGAATAAACCGCCATTCGTTCCGGATGACTCCTTTGTTCCGACAAAAGCCAAGCCGGTCGAGATGGACAATCCATTTGCCTCTGCCTATTCCCATGACGAAGAAAAGGACCAGGCGATTTCTAAAGAAGCCAAGGATTTCTCCGATGCATCCAAAATTGATAGCAATACGATGCCAATCAAAGAAGAAAGAATCAATCCTCTCGAAAGAGTGAATGCTTCCTCTCCGGCAAAGGAGAACCATCCTGCGGAATACCGTGTGGAAGGAATCACGCCGATTGCACCAAAGCCCGTCGAGCCGATTGTGAAAGAAGAAGCGGAGAGCGCTCCTTTGAGTGAAGAAGAAATCGAAAAGCAGAAGGAACAGGCCTATTTTGCCCATAAGCAGCAGAAACAGGCCAAAGCCCTTCTTGCCAAGAAGAGAGAAAAAGAAGAACGACTTTCTTCCTTGATGCAGTATGTTTCCGATGTCCCTATGGATTATCACTACGATTTGCCGAATGATGCTTTATTGGAAGAAATCGACGATTCCGCCAAGATGGAGAAGAATTCCGCCTCTGCCCAGGAAAAAGCCTTGGTCATCAATCGCGTCTTCGATGAATTCGCCGTCAAGGCCAAAGCGACCTCCTTCACCATCGGAGCGAGTGTCACCCGCTTCAATGTCGAAACCGAACATGGTGAAAAAGCCGATAAGATCGCCAATCTCACCAGCGAATTCCAGCGTGCCCTCAACGGCGATATGTCTGTCCGTGTCGAGACGGTCGTGGAAGGAAGATCCACATCGGGTATCGAAGTCGGAAATATCGCACCGATGGCTGTTTCCTTCAAGGACATGTTCTCAGCCATCGAGAATGACCACAAGAATCTCCTTCTTCTTCCGATCGGAAAGGATATTTCCGGAAATGTCGTGACATTCCCTCTCAACAAGATGCCTCATATGCTGGTAGCCGGAACCACCGGTTCAGGAAAATCTGTCCTGATTCATTCCATGATCATGACGTTGATCATGCGAACCTATCCGAGCCAGTGCAAACTGATGCTGATCGATCCGAAGCAGGTGGAATTCATCCGCTATCAGGATTGTTCTCATCTCTTCTGCCCGGTCATTTCCAAGCCGGAATCCGCCATCCTTGCCCTGAAGAAACTCTGCGAGGAAATGGATCGACGATTCACGGTCTTGAGCAAATGCAAATGTGCAAACCTCGAAGATTATGAAGCCATCCGTGCGGGAAGAGAATCTCAGTATGAGGAAATGCCCTATATCGTCACGGTCATCGATGAATTTGCTGACCTCATGCAGACAGGTGGAAACGAGGTGACTAAGTATGTCACCCGTATCGCCCAGAAAGCAAGAGCGTGCGGTATTCATCTCATCATCGCCACCCAGCGTCCGAGCAAGGACAATGTTCCGATGATCATCAAGGCCAATGTTCCCTGCCGTATCGGCTTGAGCTGTTCTTCCCAGATTGACTCCCGCGTCATTCTCGATGAGACCGGCGCAGAAACCCTTCTTGGAAAAGGTGACCTTCTCTTCAAGTGCCCGGGAAAGAAATCCCTCATCCGTGCACAATCGCCTTTCATTTCCAATGCGGATATCAATAAAGTCCTTGAATACGTCAAGAAGAATGCCGGAAATCCGAACTATGATCCGGAATTCCTCGACCTGGAAGTTCCAAGTCAGGATGAGGAGGAAGCGGATGTGGAAGGCGACCTCTATTCGGATATCAAGGAATATGTCATCTATACGGGAATCACCTCGAAGACAGCCATTATGCGTTCCTTCCAGGTTTCCAGTATGAAAGCCGATCAGTTCTTAGCCCGACTTCAGTCGGAAAGTATCATCGCCATGGGTCCGAGCGGAAAATTCGTTCTCGGCCCAGCGGCCCATTTGGAGGATTATGAAGCATGAATTCCACTCCGTTCTATCTCTATTCGAAGTCCTTTTCCAAAAGAATCGTCATTCGAAGAGTCTTTCTGAAGGATTCTCTTTCAAAAGAAGCTCTGATGCTCTATACGAAGCTGGTCAATCTTTTTCCGAATCATGATAAAAAGAAGAAGCTTCCTGGAACAGAATTCCATTTTGACTGCTTTGCCTATAATGATGGATTTCTTTTTCAGGGTTCTGTCTCTCAGACAAAATCAGATGCCTTCTCTTTCCTTTTCAAGAATCCTTACAAGGAAACAGAAGAAGCACTGAACAATCTTTTCCAGACGGGTTTTGTCTATTCGGAAAGAAACTTAGCTGTCGGAAAAGAAATGCTGGAACTGGAAAACGAGGAAAGGCTTCTCTCTTCGAAAAATGTCTCCGAGTATCTTCATCAGGCAAAATGTATTCCTCTTTTCGATAAAAATAGACTCCAGTCCATCAAGAAGACGGACCTGGAAGAAGTGAGAAAACTCATTCTCCAATCGAAGATCGGAGAAGAAATCTATTTCGGACCACAGGAAAAAGAGACGCTCTATTTCCCTGTTTCCTATGAGGAGAAGATTCCTTCCTATGAAAAACAGGAGAGAGAGGTTTCCTCTTTCTGTAAAAACATGGATGATGAATCCCTTGTACTTTCTTTTTCCTTGAAGGAACCAGTCAAGACAAAAAAATCCCTTCTTTCCGTTCTTCTTCTGACTAAGAAAGCCATCGAAGAGTATCTGAAGGGAAAAATCTTTGTGGAATATTCTCTTTCTTCCTATCTTTCGGATAAATGTCATTTCTCTATCCTTCTTTCCGTCAAGCAGAGAAAGGCAAGTTCTCTTCTTCCGCTTTTTGAAAAAGAGTCGCTTCCTTTTGAAGTCAGAATGGATGAGAAATACCTGAAGAAGGAAATCGAAGGAGAGAATATCTTAAGATATATGGATGCTTTTTCCTTCCTTGAAGATTCTCTTTCGAGAAGAGATTTTGGCTTTTCTTCGGAAGAGGAAAAAGCGGATATGGAAGAAATTTCCTCTCTTCTTTCTTCTCTTGTGAAGGAAGAAAACAGCATTCTTCGAAAGGAGGAAGAACATGATTAAACAGGATATCGGACATATGGATTGTCCCTTCTATGAAGAAAAACTCGACAATCATCTTACACTGGTTTTCCTTCCGAAAAAGTCGGAACTGAAATCCTGCACTGTCTATATCGGACAGGGTGGTTTTCTTCATGCCAAGGAAATTGCCTCGAGCAAGGTTCCTTTCGGTTCGAGCTACTATCTGATGAACCTTATTGCCTCTTCTTCCTTCAAGGAGGAACTGAAAGAGGAAGGCGTTCTTCTTTCCTCAGACTTGGATTATTCCTTTGTGCGTTATTCGCTTTCTTCCTTGAACGATATCTATGCTCCCTTGATGAAGCTGATGAAGAGAATCTCGACATTCTCTTTCGATGAAAAAGAAGTCGAGGCATTCAAGGAAATCGAGAAGAAGAACGATGAAAAGAAAAAGGAAGATCCAATCTATCTTTCCAAGATGCAGACGTTGGATAACCTTTATGTCTCTTCACCTATCAAATACGGCTATCTTCCTTCCTTTGAGGATGGAAAGAGAATCCATGCTTCCGGACTGAGGAAATATCAGGAAAACTATTATGTTCCTGAAAATATCACCATCTTCCTTTCCTTGGATGATGAACCTACAAATGTCTTATCCAAAATCAAGGAAATCAAGTTCGCACCTCACAGCATGAAGGAAGAAAAGAAATTCGAATATGAGGAAGTCTATACGTCCGTCAATAGGGAGTATAAGGAACTCTCCTTGAAGACGATGCATTCATATCTTACCTATGGAATCAAACTTCCTTCGAGAAGCATCATCTATGACAACTATGGTGAACTCACCTTTGCCTTCTATGAGATTCTGCTTGAGAGCACCATCAAGAAAAACAAAGCCTTTCAGGAACAGTTGGGCAATCTTCGTTCCATTCTGGTTTCTTCCGAACTGAAGGAAGGCGGAGAAGATGGCTATATCCTCCTCACCTTCAAGACAGAGGATGAAATCTCACTGGTGCACTTCTTGACCAACTACTTCTCCACCCTGGGAGAAAAAGTCGACAAGAGCGATTTCTCCTTCTTCTGTAAGTCGATGTATCTTGATGCCATCTCTTCTCTTGCTCTTCCGAACAAGGCGTGTGACCTCTTCTCGAGTCGGTATCCCAATCACATTCCCTATACGAGCCTGATGAAGAGAGTCGAAGGAATGTCCTATAGTTCCTATCGAAGATTCCTAGAGGAATTCAAAGCATTCAAGAAAGCAGCCTGTTTTGTCAAAAGGAGTGAACAAAGATGAACGATACGATTTCTGTTGTTGCCAAAGATGGAAAAACCATCGAGATCATATTGAGCAAGGCCTATTGCCCATTCCGTATGAAGACATTCCGGTTCTATGCCGATCATGTCTTCAAGCTTTCCTTGGAATGCTATTCGATCAGCGAACTGCCTTCCGCCTATGTCTATCAGATTTCGAGCGATGATTTCGATTTCATTCCAGGCCATTTCTATCAGATTGCTACCTCACAGAACTATTTCTTTGCTGTGGATATCTCCTATCTTGCCTTGAGCAAGGAATTCGAAAAGAGATACCGTTACGATGGTCCTCTTGGACCGGTCTATACCAAAGAGAAGACCTCCTTCTATGTCTTTTCTCCTTTCAGCAATGAAATCACCCTCCATATCCGGAAGAAAGACCATATCGATTGGGAAATCTATTCCATGAAGCATGACTGGGACCATGGCGTGTTCTATCTCGAGATCCCAGGTGACTATGATGGGGCGATGTATCTTTATGAACGCTACATGTTTGGCCGTTCGATGCTGGTTGCGGATCCATATTCTCTTTCCTTGCGTTCAAATAGCCGATGGTCGTATGTCATCGACAAAGAGAAAATCAAGGCAATCGACACTCATGATGAAGATCTTCCTCCCTTTGAGGATCGGATGAAGGCCATCATCTATGAATGCTCTGTGAGAGACATGACCTCCAGAACAGATGTCGATGACAAAGGAACATTCTTAGCCTTATCCAAGTCAGGTCTGAAGGATAAACACGGCATGCCAATCGGCATGGACTATCTTTCATCCCTGGGCGTGACGCATATCCAGCTGATGCCGGTTCTGGATTTCCAGACCGTGGATGAAGACAATCCGTTTTCGACATATAACTGGGGCTATGATCCGTTTAGCTATTTTGCTCCGGAGGGTTCCTATGCTTCGGATGTGGAAGACTGCTATTCGAGAGTCCTTGAGCTCAAAAAACTGATTTCCACCTTTCACAAGCATGGAATGAGAGTCGTCTTGGATGTTGTCTACAACCATGTGTTCTCCACGCTTCTCAATCCGTTCAATATCCTCTGCCCGAATTATTTCTATCGTGTCGATCAGTATGGAAACAAGTCGAATGGCACAGGATGCGGAAATGATCTTGAAAGCCGCAACTACATGGTCAGAAAGATGATCATCGATTCGATGAAGAATCTCATCGAATTATATGATGTCGATGGATTCCGTTTCGACTTGATGGGAATTTTGGATATCGATACACTGAAGATGGCCTTTGACGCTGTCAATAAGATGAAAAAGAATCTTCTTTTCTATGGAGAAGGTTGGGATTTGTGCACAGCCCTTCCGCCTGAAAAGAAGGCAACGACCTACAACGCCAGCCAGATGCCTTTCGCTTCGTTCTTCAATGACCGTTTCCGTGATGTTGCGAAGGGAAAATCAGGTGACTTCGATCTCTCTGTCCGCGGCTATCTCCTCGGCGATACAAGCTATCGGGATGGATTTAAGCATGTCATGCTCGGATCGAGTGTTCCGCTTGCCTTCAATAGAATGTTCGACCATGCCGGACAGTCTCTCAACTATGTCGAATGCCATGACAATCATACCCTTTTCGATAAGATTCATTTCTGCTGCGGAGAAGATTCCTTCAAGGAAATCCAGCAGAGAATCAAGCTGAACATCATGGCGACGCTTCTTGCCGCGGGTATTCCTTTCTTCCATCAGGGAGAAGAGGTGGCCGGGACGAAGAGAGGAATCGGAAATTCCTACAATTCCGGAGATGAGATCAACGGTTTTGACTATGATCTTCTTTTCCAGAATCATGATATGTATTCCTTCTTCAAGGAAGCGATTCAGTTCAAGAAGAAGTATCTATATTTCTCGGAAGCGGAATTCGAACAGATGCTCAAAGAGGATAAGATCAACTTCGAGGATCTTGAGGGCGGATGCCTGAAAATCGATTATGAATATAAAGGAAATCTCATCCATGTTCTCTTCAACCCGACAAAGAATACGTTCATGTATGATTTCCCGAAATATGTGAAGCTCATCTTCAATGGCTCAGGTCTCATCAAGGATGATGAGAACTTCTATATCCGCATGGCGATCATCAATGATTTGTCTGTGCTGGCCTTCTTGGAACAGAAAGCCGACATCAAGACAGGAAAGGAAGACTGATATGATCAAATGGATTCGTTTGGTATTCACCGGTGGGCCTTCTTTGGTCATCGGTTCCCATCGATGCAAGAAATTCAATAAGCACAAGGAAAAATATCCGATCAAGGAAAGATGTGAATATGCCAATAGGCTGGCTCGAAAGATCTGCCGCAAGTGCTTCAAGGCGGAATTCATCTTCGAAGGAAAGGAATATCTCGACCAGGTTCCTGGTCAGGTGCTTTTTGTCTCCAACCATGTCTCCAATGCCGATCCGATTCTCTTTTTGGGATTCTCGGATCGTCCGATTTCCTTCCTCGGAAAGAAACAGATTCTCAAGATGCCATTTGTCGGCAATATCCTTTCTTCCATCGATGGTGCTTTCATCGACAGAGAGGACTTGAGAAGCGAAATCAAGGTCTTCCATGAAATCCAGAATCTTCTTTCGAAGGAGAAAGATCTTTCCTATGTGGTCTTCCCCGAAGGGACGAGATCCAAAGGTCCGGAATTCAAGATGGCGGATTTCAAGGGTGGTTCCTTCAAGATTGCAACCCGTCTTGATCTTCCCATCATTCCGGTTGCGACATGGCTGAACGAAAGAACGCTCGATCAGCATTATCATTTCCATAAATATCCGATCCAGGTCACGTTCTGCAAACCGATTCTTCCTGAAGAATACGAAAAGATGACAACTGGACAGATTGCCAAGATCGCTGAAGATAGGGTCAAGGAAGCCTTGGCTGTCCAGAAGGAAAAAGATCTCTCCCTCATCATGAAACTGAATCATTATTCGGAAAAGAAAGCCAAGAAGGTCCAGTATTCCAAGAATAAGAAGACGATCTAGTCGGGAAAGCAATCAAAAACTCTCATGAAGATTCTCTTTTGCTGAGAAAAATCGTGAGAGTTTTTTGTTGAGTCCATGAAATTTGGAATGCCACTTTTTTCTGATATCCCTTGACCAGCAGTATCTTGAAGTTGGCATCGCATAGTTTTTGGTTGTCATCTGTTTTCCCCCGGGGCAAGCCGGATTTGCTCGCGACAGCCGGGGGAATATGCACGATAACGGCATCATTTCCACGGTTTTTCATCGGATTCGCCCGGCATTCCGGTGGAGTTTCCGGATTGGCTTTTCTATGCTGGAAAGGAAGAAATCAAACTAGTAGGGGAATTTCGGAACATTCCTGATATGCCTTTCAGGCGCCGAAATGATATCACAAGAGAGGGATGGGTTTGCATATATAAAGTAAGCGTCAATGCACCCGCTGGCTTGTCTGGCGGGCTTTTTGATATCCTCTTTTCCGCATAGGAAAGGAGGCC
>CAVCCX010000019.1:0-32220 GCA_963600815.1 Bacteroides uniformis
TTAATGATACTACTTCCTCTGTCGCGTTGCAAGACTTTTTTTGAAAATTTTCACTTTTTTCTTCAGCTTGTACAGATGTCTATTTTCAGGTAAGAAAAAAGCCCTGGAACACGCCAAGGCTTTGCTGCTCGATTACGATTAGAGAAGATCTTCGATGGCGATGTTGTCCATGTCATCGAAATCCTGATTCTCACCGCACATTGCCCAGATGAAGGTGTAATTCTTCGTTCCGGCACCGCAGTGGATTGACCAGGATGGAGAAATGACAGCCTGCCTGTCATGAAGGACGACATGTCTGGTCTCTTTTCCTGAGCCCATGAAATGGAAGACGGTCTGATCCTTATCGATATCGAAATAGAAATAGACTTCCATTCTTCTCGCATGCGTATGGGCGGGCATGGTGTTCCAGATGGAACCGGGTTCAAGATGGGTCAATCCCATCGAAAGCTGACAGGTCTTGACATTCTCAGGAATGATGAAACGATTGAGGGTTCTTTCGTTGCAGTGTTCCTTGTCACCGGCATGGCGATGATCCGCCTTGTCAAAGGGAATCAGGGTTGTCGGATACTCCTTATGGGCTGGGCAGGAGGCAAGATAGAAGTTGGCTGGATTCTTCTTATCGATGGAGGAGAATTTGACTTCCTTGGCTCCTCTTCCGATATATAAGGCTTCCCAATGCTTCACGACGTATTTTTCACCATCCACAAGGATGATGCCGTCTCCGCCGATGTTGATGACACCCATTTCTCTGCGGTCGAGGAAATGTTCGGCTCTGAGTTCCGGAGCCGAGGAAAGAACGACTTCCTTCTCAACAGGAATCGTGCCACCGAAAATAATACGATCGATATAGGAATAAGTGAGTTTCAGATCATCGATTCCAAAGACATCTTCCACAACATATTCCTTTCTTAGGCGTGCCGTATCATAATGCTTGAAATCTTCTTCGGACGAATAGTCTCTTGTCTTAAGTTCCATATTCATTTTCCTTTCTATATATGTCTATATAATATCACGAACGGCTCATATCGAAGAAATCACTATGTTCTTCCATGACTTTCTCAATGCCTCTCAAGCCGGAATAATTGTGTTCATAGACAATATCCGCCAAAGAGGAAATGTCATTCTCATAAAGAACATCGACCATTTTCTTATGGACATTGTAGAGTCTCTTGAGTTCCTCATCGTCTCTTAAAAACGTGACGAAACGATATCTTTGGAAATTCGGCTGGCTGGAATTGAGGAGTTTCAGTACCCCAGCCTTCCCGGCCAAGGAAAAGATATACTGATGGAATTCGTTATCCAGGGAGAAATATTTGACAGCAAACTCGTCATCGGAAGAATTCTTGGCTTCCGAGAGTTTCTTCTGCATCTCCAAATTCTTATAGAGATAATTGGCATTTTCCTTGGTGATTTTTCCAGCGATATGGCTAAGAACCGACAATTCACAGGAATTTCGGATGAAGACGAGATCGGCGATGTTCGACATGTTGATCTTCGTCACGAATGTTCCCGACTGGGAACGAATTTCCAGAAGTCCGTTGTCCTCAAGTCTCTTGAAGACATCGCGGATGGGCGTTCTGGAGACATTGTATCTTCGGCTCGCCTCGATTTCACTGATTTTTTCTCCTGGAATCAATTTCAATGTGATGATAGCATTTGAAATCGTTTCGTAAATCGGACTGATATCTTTCGTCATGATAATTCCTCCGTAAGAGTCACTTAGAACATTTCCAATTCCGGATCCTCACGTGAGGCAATCAATTGATAAAGAAACATTTGATTGGCAAAATTATCTAAATGAATGCCAGTTTTCTTGACAAAATTGTTGACACGATAGGTCACAGTGTTCTTATGTACAAATAAAGCATAACTCGAAAGCAATGGTGAACAGTTGTTTTCAATATAGACAAGAATCGTATGCAGGGTCTCCTTGTCGAAGTTGCCAACCAGATCATACAATTCATCATAGACTTCCGCATGTTTCTTGGCGACTTTGAAGAGATCCATGCAGGAATGTTCATCAACCAGATTCAGAAAAGGATAGAAGAGGGAATTGTTGCTCGGCAGAACCAAAGCCTTATTCAGAAAATCATTGTCGACCAACAAAGCAGGAAAGGAAGCCTTGAATATCGCAACATCCCTTAAGGAATCCTTCAGGGAAAGCAAGACAAGATTCTTATCCAATTTCTGGAAAGAAACGCCGCCCGTGAGAATCCTTGGGAGCATCTTCTGCAATTTCAAAAATCCTTCGTCACTTTCGACACTCAAGAGGATGGAACCCTCAATCACGTTTGACTTCGCAGACATTTTCTAAATGCAGCTCCTCGCCCTCAAATCCGACATTCTTGACATTATGAAGAATGACTTTCCCGACGTTATAGAAATAGAAGCCCTGCTTCTTCATCTTCTCGACATCGCACATCATGACCGGCATGCCTTCCTTGGCGTCCTCTTTGACCGAGAAGGTGGAATCGATGATTTCGATTTCCTTGATGGGCTGTTCCGGAAGACCGGCAAAGAAGCCTAAGGCCACTTCCGCATCCACACAGGTCATTCTCTCGAAGGTGAACTTTCCAAGATAAGGCGTACGTTCATCAACTGGCAATGCCTTCTTATTCTGAACATAATCTGTTTTTCCGTCCGGATCACAGAAATAGAACATATTCGCCGTCAAAGGCGTCAGGACATTGTCCATATAGATATCACGGAAAACGATATTGTCCATATGGCAGTCTTTTCCTCTGCCTCTTCTCGTCTTGATTCTCAAACCGCGGTCGGTATGCTTGAAATAACATCTTTCGATCAAAAGGTTCGTCAAGCCAGCACCGGCCTCGGAGCCTAAGACGATGGCGCCATGTCCTTCATTCATGAAGCAATTGCGGATGACAACATCATTGCAAGGCTTCTTGAAGGTGGAGCCGATATAGATTTTTCCGCTCTTCAGAGCGATGCAGTCATCACCGACAGAGAATCTCACACCAATAATCTTGACATGATCGCAGGCTTCCGGATCCATGCCATCGGTATTCGGAGAAACC
Organism: Bacteroides uniformis; assembly: GCA_963600815.1. Taxonomy (GTDB): domain Bacteria; phylum Bacillota_I; class Bacilli_A; order RFN20; family CAG-288; genus Enterosoma. The sequence goes on from CAVCCX010000019.1 coordinate 3,039, forward strand.
TTCGGATTGGAAATGAAAAGATCATAAAATCCAAGATTTTCGCTGAAATAAGGATGAATGGTCCAGCAAGGAGTATTCTGGAAAGTCAGACCGACCACATTGACGTGTTTCGAACGCATCAGGAAGAAAAGACGCGGTCTTCCCCAGGGAAGATTCTTCACGTCATTCCAGAAAGCAGATTTCTGAGCCTGACCATCGATGACACCCTGACCAACCAAGGTGACATTCTCGACTTCATAGCCGGAAATCAGACTTGGCTTTCCGACAAAAGGATTTCCTTCCCAGGATAGAAGCTCGAGCGGTTTCTCATTTTCTCTGAGTGGCTTGATTTCGCCAGGGCCCAAAGGGTATTGATCCACATCCGTATTTCCGAAAAGAACAGCGCCTTTCTTGAATTCGATGGTGATATCCGATTTAAGGAAAAGAGATGTGACATGATATTCGCCTTCATCAAAGATGAGAAGACCGTTCTTCGGAGTCATATTGATGGCCATCTGGAGAGCAAGTGTGTCATCCGCTTCATGGTCACCTCTTTGGAAATCCTTTGCATGAAGAATATAGGAAACAGGAAGCGTATGAATGGTGAGAGAATCCTCTCCAATGGAGACAGTATAGTCTTCATCCTGCTTCAGATCGAAGATCGTGAAGACATTTCGATCCGTTGAAAAAAGAATATGTCCATTCAATTCAACATCAAACGGCTGATCAACCTTGTAGATGGCATGATTCTCCAATTCAAGCGTCACAGAACAGCATGTCACATTCAAAACTGAAAATTTCATATTCTTTCCTCCTATTCAAAATCACTTGAAGTATCGCCCTTAAAATGATGATAGAGATAAACTGCAAAATTCTTGATTGAAATCAAAGCACCATCCACAATAAACATCATCAATCCGCATGTGAGAGGTTCTCTGAACCATCCCCAGACATTCGTCAGTTCCGGATCGATGGCAAGAGCGATCAATCCTGAGAGCCAGCGTCCAAGGAATGCAACAACGATTCCAAAGATCACATTGATGAACAGGGAATAGACCTTTTTGGACTTGAAGATGACAAAGGGTTTCTTCTGTCCTGGATAATCCTCGATGACATCCAGGATATTGTAGACAAAGATATCATTGAAGACACCTAGGGCAAGTCCGGATATCAGAATGAGAATCATGGAAGCTGCGGCAAAAGTATCTCCGGTCGATTCACGGAAAATGGAAATCGATCCAAGTCCCATTTCAAACAAAAAATAATTCAAACCGAAGAACCAATATTTGATAAAAAGAGCTCTGACAGGGTATGGTATTCTCTGATACCAATGCACCTTGTATTTCTTCAAAGTCTTCTTATCGACCAAATTTTCTTTTTGGCCATTGTTCGCATCAGGGTTCATGGAAATCGGATTTCCATTTTCATCCCTGAGCTGTTCTTTTTCGTTTGAATTATTTTTCATTTTGTTAGATGTATTATTGTTTTTTCTTATGAATCTGAATCTTTCTCGTGTATGGCTGAACGATCGGTGCCAAGGCAGCAAGAACGCCATCAACAATCAGGAAAACCAAATGCGTCATCGTATAACCATAGGAACGGATAACATGATTATTCTCGTCATTGATTTTATTTGTCTCATTGAACAAATTCTGTTCAATATGAATGTCTCTCATATAAAGGATATCAATCAAAGCAGAGCATATGATAACAGCATAGAATAAAACCATCATGATAATCCATTTTTTCTTTTCAGTCTTCTTGGAATTGATGTTGATGTAGGCTAAGACGGAAAGAAGGGAGAGAATGACATTGACGAAGAACCAAAAAGCATTTAGCTTATCATTATGCAAGACATCAATAGCCTGGACATGCACCTGAATCGTGAAGGTGATGATCATCATCGTGGCAATGACAAACAGCATTGGAATGATGCTGACATGGTTCTTTACCTTGATAAGCGTACGGGTAAGGAAAAGGATGAACGGATTCTGACCCATCGCATCAACAAGAGAAGCTTCGTCACCGGAACTTTCCTGATTCTTCAGATCCGAGGAATTGATGGTTGTATCGGCATCAGAACGAAACTCAATACCAGAACGATCGATTTCTTCTTCGTTCTTTTTTGTTTCTTCAAGTTCTTTTGACATATCAATTAACCTCCAATTCTGGCACCATTGGTGATATCAAAGAAGCAAACCTTGTTCTTATTGAATCCAACTTTGATAGTCTCATTATGGGCAATGTTCTTCCAACCGATGACCTTGATGATGACACGATATCCATACATATTGCCATGGACAAGAGAATACTGTCCAAGATGTTCGACCAAGTCGACATTAAAGTCATAATTGCCATCCAAGGAGATGGATTCCGGTCGAGTGGCCATCAAGACAGACTTTCCATTGTAGGAAGAAAGTTTTTCCTGTTCTTCTTCATCAAGGAGATAGGCGAAATCGTTCTTACCGACAAAGAGGTTGTCCTTGATGGTTCCTTCAAAGAAGTTCATAGATGGATTTCCAATGAAGTAGCCAACGAAAGCGTTCGCCGGTTTATGATAGACCTCATAGGGTGTACCAATCTGCTGAACACGACCCATAGACATGACAACGATACGATCGGCCAGTGTCAAAGCTTCAGTCTGGTCGTGTGTGACATAAATCATAGTTGTACCAAGATTGTGGTGCAAAAGCTTGATTTCACGGCGCATGGAGTTTCTCAGTTTGGCATCGAGATTACTCAAAGGTTCATCGAACAAGAAGACCTTCGGTTCACGGACGATGGCACGACCCATGGCGACACGCTGACGCTGACCACCGGATAATTCTCTCGGTTTTTTGTTGAGCTGTTGTGTCAGACCGATTCTCTCGGCGGCGCTCATGACCTTCTCATGAATGATTTCTGGCTTTTCTTTTCTCAAGGTCAAGGAGAAAGCCATATTCTCATAGACCGTCATATTTGCATAAAGAGCATAGTTCTGGAAAACCATAGCGATATCACGATCCTTGGCAGGAAGCTTTGTGCAATCCTTGTCACCGATCATCAATGTGCCATCGGAGATATCTTCCAAACCAGCAATCATTCTCAGGGTTGTGGATTTTCCGCATCCGGAAGGACCAACCAAGACAATGAATTCGCCATCCTTGATGTCAATATTGAAGTTATGAACGGCAATATTACCACCATCGTAGACTTTTTTGATATTTTGAAGTTTTAATGTTGCCATAATTACTTACCAACCTTTTCGTTTTCAATCGGCTTCACAGTCTTGAGGTATGCAATCAAGGAATGACCCAGTTTGATAGCCAAAATGCCGGCAAAGATGCTGCAAGCTCCAGAAAGAGAATAGAAGATAACCAAAAGAGTGAAAATCAAGCCAGACATACAGCCAATTGTAGTCAAGGACAGAGGAAGCAAGAAGATACGGACAATCTGGAAGACACCAAGTCCGATTGAGACACCGCCCATCTGCACCGAATAATCCTTCATTCTCATCGCAGAGAAGAGCATGAAGAGAAGCATAAGAATGTTGATGACGATATCAATACCAAGCCATGGACCAGGTGTTGAGGAACCAAAGAACTTAAAATTTTCTACCGCGGTCAATTCAGTTCCAGAATAGAATGCACAGAATCCAACAGCAAGGAAGACAGCAGCAAGCAAACCTAATTTGTAAGAAGTCTTATTTGCACGATAGCGAAGCATCTCCAAATGGATGCCTTCGGGATTGAAGTAGTTCTTCGCACGGACAGAAAGAGGATCTTTCTTCGGATTAAGAACAGTTTCAACTTCGTCCACTGCTTCCAAAGTCGCGTTTTCCTGATCTTTTTTCATAAAAATTAGTTCGCCTCCTTTGCATTCGGATTGTAAGAGACAGCATTCGGAATTCCAGCTTTGCGATTGGCATTGTAGCGGATGGAGAGTTTGACTTTGTCAACCAAGACCATGACATGTGGAATCAATGTAAGAAGAATGACAACGGCAAGGATGTACCCTAAAGCAAAGACAGGTGTATTCGCATTGATAGTAGTTCCTTTACTGACATTATCAAAATAAGCATTCATATCATCAAATTTTAAAGTGCCATATTGACCTTGATAGAAAGCGACGCCAATAAACAAAATAATGCTCGAAACCAAGGAGAAGACGATGTTCAAGCCATTCCACACATAGTTGGAAATGTAATAAACAATTCTCACATGATTTCTCAAGATAAAGTAGAATGCAGCAAGAAGCAAGCCCACAATGCTCAGAATCAAAAAAGCATTGTTATAGGGCATGATCTGACTGTAGAACTCATAGGTTTCCTGATATTTCTTACAGGGAGCAGCAGGAGTAGCCATACCCAACGCGTAAACAGCCATTAAAGCAAACACAACAATCGAGATATAGCCATTGTATTTTTGAAAAATAGATACTATTTTTTTCATTTGTTTTCCTCCAAATATATATCAGGAATGAGTTAGGGACAAGATGTCCCTAACTCATAGAAATCAACAACGAATTAAAGAGTCTTATATTTATCGTAAGCCAAATTATAAAGATTTTCGAACTGGGAGACTTTCAAAGTATTCTTGACAGTATCCAAATATTGTTCTTTCGAAGAGAAGTTGACACTTTCATATGTTCCCCAACCCTGTTCAACAACGTGAGAAATCGTCATAACCTTAGATTTATCAGATGTGAAAGCAGTATTCAAATCTTTATAATCACTACCCAAAATTGTGTTTTGATCAGCGGTAAATGGCAATGTGGTTGGAACGATATCATAGATATGCTTGGTATTGTCAGTCTTATGATTGACGTGCTGCAAGACACCATACTGAATGGCCTTGTTGATGGTATTGAGAGATGGCTGAGCCTTGGTGGAAACAGTCTGATACTCCATACCTTGTTCCTTGACATAACCGACTGGCAATGTAGCACCTAAATAGTAACGATAGTAGTTGGTGTAGTTACCAGCACCGATACTTGCATCGTTCAATTCAGCCTTGCAGTTATCAGAGAGAACAGGAACCTGCTTGCCCTGATAATCCATCGTAACAATGTTGCCGTCAGAATCTTTCTTCAGATAGCCATCCGGACCATAGGACATCAAACGATTTCCTGCATCGCTATAGAGATAGTCGAATAATGCAAGAGCTTTGTTCAATTTCTTTTCGTCACTAGCAGTTTTGGCTGTGATGAACCATCCCTGCGTCTTGACAGATCTCCAAGATTCAGTGTAGTGGATGAAATTGCCTGTTTCTCCATCATCCCAATCTGCAACAGCCGGAAGAATAGAAATCAGCTTCATGCTCGTATCTTTGGTTGTATCGTTGTAGATGGTTGTTGTCTGGTTATAGTCATAGGTGGCAAATCCGATATTGGTTGTACCATCAGCACAGGTAAGCATCGGTCCACGATAATCAGTCTTATTTGCAAGTTTGGTTGTAGTGAAATTTTGCATGATCAAGCCTTCTTGATACATCTCATGAAGTTTTTCAAGACCATCAGCAAATTCACTTGTTGCACGGGTATCAACTAACTTTCCGGTTTTGTTATCAACATAGAACCAGTTATTTCTGGATTCCGTTCCACGGATTCCGAAGAACTGAAGGAAACGATATAAATCAGTCGTTCTATCAGAAGTCTGGGCTCTTGGGAATAATGGAGTAATTGTGATGCCATCCTTGCCAGTCAGGAATTTTGCATTGGCTTTGACGCAGCGGAACAAAGCAACCAATTCATCGACATCATAGACAGCTCTGCCGGAGCAGAAGAGATCACTTCTCTTTGTTCCATAAGTCGATCCATAGATTTCATCGATATAATCTCTGAGAAGCTTGACAGCACTTGCACCAGTCAAATTTTCAGTATCATTCATCTGTTTGATGATGTTCTTGGCAGCTGGAACATTCTTTGTGATTGTAGCTTTTGCTGTTTCCTCAGCATTCAAGACATCAATGGTCGAATTGATATTTGTCGTATAGAATGGAGTGTAGGACTTAGTAGAGATTGCCGTTGTATCCAATGTAGTTGGAAGATCACCATCAAGAAGTTTTTCAACCCAATCCTGACGAAGCATCAACATACGTTCGATATCATCGAAACCATCAAAATATGGAGCGTAGAAGAGTTTACCATCAGCAGAGGAAATTGTCTTTTTGACAACAGGATTATCAGTCAGGAATTGCTTGAAATTCGGCATTTTGTCCAAATATTGATTCAAATCAAGAATCGTTTTATTTGTTGTACCTTCAGAAACAATCTGATCCGAATTTCCTTGAGCAATGTTGACATCTTTGGAACTGGATTTGAAGGACTGAGAAACTAATGTCGTAAAGTTATCCTTGATGCTGACTTTACCAGTTGGAGAGACATCGTCAATGGTAAAATCAAGATTCTTCTGAAGAGCCTTCCAAACAGGCTTGAAATCACCGGATTTATAGGTGTTGCCATCACAAGATTTATATGGCAAGGTCGCAGCAGCACCATCGATAAACTTCATATGTCTATCATCATTCTCATAATAGACAGACATCGTCAGAGAAACTCTTTTTTCTTCAGTCGTATCCGAAGTTCCGGCGGTCGTGTCGCTATTGCTTCCAGCGCCAGTGTCAGCATTCGCAGAAGAACTGCTGGTTCCTGGCTTGCAACCAACCAATCCAGCACATGCAGCAACAAGAGTCAAAAGACTCAAACTAATTTTTTTGGATTTCATTTATTTTCCCCCTATGTAATCCATTTGAATCGTCCCATATCGTCCCAATAATATTGTCAACTATTCTTTAACACCACCCAAGTTCACACCAGCTGCAAAGTATTTCTGAATGAACGGATAGATGATCAGGATAGGAACAATCGCGAAGATAATCATTGCATAAATCAAAGACTGAATCGAGTAGACACCATTGATCAAAGTCGCACCGCTATCAGCCATATCTGTCTGCATATCTGAAATTTTTGACTGAATGACAACCTGAAGCGGCAAATCTGTCCACTGGTCGACTTCCTTCATTGCCCAGAAGTAGCCATTCCAACGGGATATACCATAGAACAAGCCGACAGTGGCGACGGTGGCCTTGCTCATCGGAACATAAATCTTCGACATGATCTGGAAGTCGTTGGCGCCATCGACGTTGGCAGCTTCTTCGATTTCCTTTGGAACGCTTTCGAAGGCGTTACGAAGCAAGATGACGTTGAAGGCTGACATACCCATGGCAATGACAATCAACCACTTCTGATCGACGATTCCCATATTGGTGAGAATGTCTCTGGTGGACTGATAGTTCAAATGCATCGGGATGACACCAGCGGAGAACCACATGGTGAAGATGAGAAGGAAGTTGAAGAGTTTGTGGCCATAAAGTCTTTTCTTACTCAAGGCATAGGCACCGAAGATGGAAAGCCCCATACAGTAGACAGTACCATAGGCCGTGACGAAGAAGGTGTTGCAGTAGGAAATCCAGAATTTCTTATTCAAGACAACAGCCTGGAAAGCATCCAACTGGAAGCCGACCGGAAAGAGGACGACGCTTCCATCCAACATTGCCTGTCCGGAAGAGATGGAAGCAGAAAGTGCATAGACAAGTGGATAAAGACACATCAGAGCGAAGATGCCGACAAAGGTATACGAGATAACCTTGAAGACGATTTCGGAAGAATCCAATTGATTGCTTCCAGAGGACCCCTTGATTTTTCTATTGAGGCCTTTTGCAGTTTTCGTTTCAACCATAGATAACCTCCTCAGAAGAGAGAAGTCGAAGAGACTTTTCTCGATATCTTATTCGATCCGATGACAAGAAGCATGGACAAGAGTGAGTTGAACATATCTGCGGCAGCACCGATACCTTGGTTCGTCGTAGATACAGACATAATTCGATTAATGACATATGTGGAAACCGTTTCAGAAGTGACGTAGGAGCATCCAATCTGCTGTAACAAATAGACTTTTTCATAACCGATTGTCAGAAGCTGACCCATCTTGAGAATCAACATGATGACCAATGTCGGAGCCATACCTGGGAAGGTGACATATTTGATCTGCTGCATCTTGTTCGCTCCATCGATTCGCGCCGCTTCATAACTTGTTGGCGAAATGCCTAAGATAGCGGCAAAGTAGACGATGGAGCCATAACCAGCATCGGACCAAATACCTGAGACCGTGAAGATGGAACGGAAGGCACCTGGCTGCTGAATCATTTTCTCAACACCCATCGCTTCGAAGATAGCGGCAATCGGACCGGCCTTGACGCCATAGTTCGGATCAGAATACTGAAGAAGCATGCTGACCAAGGTTGTCATGACAACGATGGAGATGAACTTCGGAAGGTAGCAAAAGACCTGTGCAATCGAGCGGAACCATTTCGATCTGATTTCCGAGAAGAAGAGAGCGAGAATAATCGGGAACGGGAATCCAAAGACCAATCCGTAGAAACTTAATGCAAAGGTGTTTCTGAATGCGGACCAGAAATCCAAGTTTTTGAATAAATAAATGAAGGAATCAAATCCGATGAAATCCGATGTGAACGTTCCGCCGCCAAACGAGGAATCGATTTGGAGATACTTGAACGAAACAACCATGGATGCGATTGGGAAATACTTCCATGCGACAAGGAAGAAGAAGAGTGGGAAGAAAAGAACGTATAATCTCCAATCCGCGAGAATATTGTGGAATTTTTCTCTCCAATACCCTCTCTCCATGGACTGGACTTCTTCTTCAGTAGCTTTAGGTAATGATTTAGCGACTGCCATGTTTTGCCTCCTTAGCCTTTCTATAGGCTTCCAATTCCTGATTTTCCTGATCGAATTTCGTCTGCCGATTCTCAAACTTACGTCGATTGTCTTCCATCTTCTTCAGATCCTCGGTCGAGAGGGTTCCGCCATCGAGAATTGCCGCTTCATTGATTTCATCCGCCTCGGCAAGTTCTTCCACGTTGATGTTGATGTTCTTGCTTGCGAATTCCTGACCGGCAACCTTCTGTTGGACGTCCTTCATGTGCCTCAGATAGGATTCCATATCGACGACCAATCCATCCTGCCTTAGGGCGATATAGAAGACCAAGCCCCCGAAGACAATGTTGATCATATCGAAGGAAACATAATTGAGAAGAAGAAGCCAATAGTCCTCCGCACCGATCTGACAGAAGGCTCTTACAACCTCCACCGAAAGGAAACCTGCGAGATAGTAGAGAATCATTTTTCCTTTATCCTGTCGAAGCTTGTCCTTGTCCTTTTTGTAGAAAAATAAGAGACAGGTTGCCAATCCAAGATAGCCGATTGAGAAGCTGAGCCAGAGATTCGTTGTCACGCTCTGCTGAAGGAACATCCTGCAACAGATAGAGACAATGCCCGCCAATGGCGCTACGAAGAGACCATACGCGTTCCACCGATAGATTGCAATCATGCCCAGCATGCAGGCAAATGACAAAGTGTAGACTTGGTTGAGAGAGTATTTTCCAACTTGAACCTTCATCAGGTTGAAGACGAGAACATTGATTCCCTCGACGACACAGGCGATGAGTGTAAAGACAGCAAGATCGAATAAGCGGTAATTTTGTTTTGTCATTTTTTAGTTTGCAATTCTTTGAACAAGTGAAATCGCTTACACGTATTGTATCACAAGACCAAAAAAAGTTGACACATGTTTTTTTAAAAAAAGAAAAAAACGCCGATTTTATCGGCATTTTTCTGAATAAATTTTTCTACTTTTTTCTTGACAAGCCCTTTTCTTGTATACAAGTTATTGCAAGAATACATTGCAATTCTTCTACTTTCAAAGGTATTTTTGCAAGGGCCCTTCATCATGAAAGCCCATGCAATACCCTACAAAGCCTTAGAAAGCACTTGCAGAGACTGCTGAATCTTGTCCTTCTTCACACCCTCGAAAACCAGGGTCGCATCCGGACAATATCTCTTCACGCAATCCAGCATGAAGCCATAGTGGAACTTTCCATCGCCTGGCGCCCGCTGAATCAGTTTTCCATTTTCGATAACTCCATCCTTGATATGGATCACCTTGACCTTGCTTCCCAAAGTCTTCAAGGCCCCTTCGAAGATTTCATCCCTCTTCTCGAAATTCCCTTCATAGAGAAGGTTATACAAATCCACCGTGGCAAAGACATGGTCCGAATTGAGTTCCCTCAAAAGTCGTGCCTGCTGCTCATAGGAATAGATGACATGGCCCCAAGCCGATTCGATGATCATCTTGCTATCAATGGTGGAAGCATAGTCCAGCAAGTCCATAAAGACTTTCTTTGTCTCCTGATAGCCTTCCTCAGTCTGATTCTTCGGATGATAGATCCAGGGAGAATCATTATAGGATCCTGTTTCGCTTCCGACCGGAGGGACATTTTCGAAGAAATGGGAGATTCTCAAGTTCGCCTTGAAGTTCTCGATTCCCTTCTTGACGACATTCTTATCCGAATGGACCGGATTGAAATATGCTCCGAGCATGCAGACATTCAGATTGTTCTTCTTCAGTTCGTCCCGGACATGCAGGACAAAATCATCCTCATAGGAATAATCCTTCAAGGCCTTGGGAAAGACCAGCTGGATATTCTCGATGGGGAATTCCTTGACGGAACGGATCAGTTCCTCAATCGTCGTCTTGTCAGCCAGATCATGGGCACGGACACCAATTTTCAAATTCATTTCTTTTTTCTTCCTTCCTTTTTATAATAATAATGTTTTTTCATATAGGAGGCTAGCATGATTTCGAAAAGTTTCTTCAAAGGCGCAAAAGAATATACCGTTTCCTCTTACCAGGAGATGATTCTTCTCTGTCAGACGCTCCGTTTCCAATATCCAGATGAACCTTTCTGCATCTATATAAAAGGAAAGGAGAAGGAAGTCGGCTATCTCAAATTCCCGTTCTCCAACTTCCGCATCGTTTCCCTATCCGGAAGCCTTGTCTCGACTCGCTATGCCAATCAGAAAGATGAAAATGGCGAAGATCTCACCACCTGGAAGACTGCCGCCCTGAAAGTCACCGGCAGCCACAACATTTTTGAGAATCTCGATATCGAAAATATTTCCTTCGAACCGGAAATAAAAGGCCAGGAAGTCGCTTTAGGCGTCTATGGCGATGACAACCTCTTTCTCTCCTGCATTCTGAAATCCACCCAGGACACTCTTTTTGTCGGCCCCCTTCCCGATGACTTATGCACACGCTACATCGATTTCCTTCCCCAGGATGAAAGATATTTTGATGGGAATGCGACCAACTATTTCCATGACTGCAAAATCTATGGAAGCATCGACTTCATCTTCGGTGCCGGAAGAGCGCTTTTCGATAACTGCTCTCTCATCACCGTCACAGACAGAAGAAAGGAATCCTATGTTGTGGCTCCATCCCATTCACTGAAGGATGATTTTGGATACCTTTTCTACCAGTGCCAGTTCAAGAAAGACAAAGGTGTCGAAAAAGAGACCATCTATCTTGCCCGTCCCTGGCGTGACTATGGAAAAGCCGTCTTTGCCTATTGCCAATATGAAGACCATATCTCAATGGAAGGATTCCACGACTGGTCGAATGTCAATCGAATCAGAACCGCACGTTTCGAGGAATACCCTCTTCAGGAAGGAAGAGTCAGCTGGACATACAACAAGAAAGATTCTCTTCTTCCTGAAAAATATACGCTTGCCATCAAGACGCTGCGCGAAGCAATCGAAGAAGAATAGGATGCCAACTGAGCGTTGGCATTTTTTCTTTCCAACAAAAAAACCAGCCGGTGAAGACTGGTCAATGAAATCGGATCAGAAGCGACTATCTTTTGAAGTATTCGTTGGCGTTATTGTAGGAAATATCCTCAACGATCTTGCCTAAGGTTTCCTCATCAAGAGGATATCTTCCGGCAAGGACAAGGTTAGCCAAGAAATTGCAGAGTTCTCTGCGGAAATAGTCATGTCTAGGATAGCTGAGGAAGGATCTCGAATCGGTGAGCATTCCGACGAAGCAGGAAATCAAGCCGTCAGCAGAAAGCTTCTTCATCTGGGCATCCATTCCATCATAGTGATCATTGAACCACCAGGCTGTGCCAAGCTGAATCTTTCCCTTCATTCCACCCTGGAAGCAGTTCTTGAGCGTTGCCAAGACGATATAGTCTTTCTCATTCAAGGTAAAGAGAATGGTCTTTGGAAGTTCATCGGTCTCATCAAGGGCATTGAGAAGAGCAGAAAGCTTTTCAGCAAAATCCTTGTCCTCGACTGCATCATATCCGGTATCGGCACCGATTCTCTTGTAGTTGCGAAGAGAATTGTTTCTGAGAGCACCAATATGATATTCCTGAACCATATTGTATTTGTGATACATTCTGCCTAAATGGAGCATGACATATCCCTTGTAGATATCTTCCTCCTCAAAGGAGATGGCTTCGCCCTTCAGCCCCTTGAGGTAGACCGCATTGGCTTCCTCATAGGTGGCCTTCTTGAAGTGAAGGACATCGAGGGCATGATCCGAGGCAGTGCAGCCATGATCGACGAAGAATTTGAGTCTCTCATCGATGGCATCAAGGAAGGACTGCAAGTCACCGAGTTTCTTTCCGGTGACCTGAGAGAGTTTCTCGACCCAAGGAATGAAGGTATCTCTTTCGACGTTGATGGCCTTATCCGGTCTCCAGGCTGGATAGACCTTCGTCTTCAAAGTCGGATCCTTGGCCATGACTTCATGATAATGAAGATCATCGACCGGATCATCGGTGGTATAGACCGTGGCAACATTGTTGAGTTCCATCATCTTTCTGGCGGAAAGAGTCTTGAGTTTCTCATTGCAGGCGTCATAGATCTTCTTGGCATTCTTCGAGTTGAGCGGTTCATGGATGCCAAAATAGGTCTTCAGTTCCAGATGCGTCCACTCATAGATCGGATTTCCGATGAAATAGGGCATGCACTCAGCATATTTCTCGAATTTTTCCCAATCGGACTTGTTTCCGGTGATGTAGTCTTCATCGACACCCATCTCACGGAGCAGTCTCCACTTGTAGTGATCGCCATAGCCATCAGCACCAAGCCAGGCTTCGGTGATGGACTTGAAATGATAGTCCTCCGCAATCTGCTGCGGGACAAGATGGCAATGGAAGTCGAAAATCGGCATCTTCTTGGCATGTTCATTGTACAGTTTCTTTGCCAAGTCGGAATCAAGAAGAAAATCGTCTCCTAAAAATTCTTTCATTTTGTTACCTCCTATAAGGTTACGCCTGTCTTGAACAGGGCGATCAATCCTCTGTCACTTCTTTCAGCCTTGGCCTTTTCTTCGCCAGAGGCGACTTTGATGAGAAGGTCGATCAGCTGATCACGGACGGCATAGATATCCTCATCCAACATTTTACCACCATCGAAATCGATCCAATCATTCTTGAAGGAAGAAACTTTGTGCTGGGTTCCCACCTTGATGGTCGGAATGACACACCCAAACGGCGTTCCTCTACCCGTGGTGAAGAACATGATGTTGCATCCGCTGGCTGCCAGATTGGTCGAAGCGACCAAATCGTTGCCTGGACCATTGACGAGCGTCAGGTTGTCGGCCTTGATTTCTTCGCCGACATCCAAGACATCATCGATTTCCAAGTCGCCACCTTTCAAGACACAGCCATTGGATTTTTCTTCTAATGTGGTGATTCCGCCATCCTTGTTTCCTGGAGAGGGATTCTCATAGCATGGCTGATGATTGGCAGCATAATAGCCCTTGAAGTTCTCAATGAGGGCAACCACTTTCTCGAATGTCTTTTCATCCTTGGCACGGTTCATCAGCATCTGTTCGGCGCCGAACATTTCCGGCACTTCGGTCAAGGCGACCTTTCCGCCGCTTGCACCGATGACATCGCTGACAAGACCGACCAATGGATTGGCCGTCAATCCGGAGAAGCCATCGCTTCCACCGCACTTGAGACCCAAGGTGATTTTGCTTAATGGAAGTTCGACACGCTTGTCATCCTTCATGACAGAATAGATTTCTTCAGCCAAGGAAAGGCCATAGCCGATTTCATCTTCATGTTCCTGGCAGAGGAAGTATTTCACTCTCTTTTCATCGACTTTTCCAAGAACGGAAAGGAAATCCTGCATACGGTTGTTCTCACAGCCAAGGCCGACAAGCAAGACACCGCCGGCATTCGGGTTGTGGGCAAGACCAGCCAACAGTTTAGCTGTATTCTTCAAGTCATCCCCCAACTGAGAGCAGCCATAGGGATGGGAAAGGACCTTCACGCGTCCCTTCATTTCCGGATGGGCAAGAAGGAAAGCCTCCTTGATGTCTTCCAGGATGTTGTTAATGCAGCCGACTGTCGGAATGAAATAGAAATCATTTCTGGTTCCGGCTTTTCCGTCTTCTCTCAGGAAACCTTTCCAGGTCTTTGTGCTCGCCTTCGGAAGTTCCGGAAGATGGCGATCATAATGATAGGTCGGCTCTCCTTCGGCAAGAGAGGTGTGAAGATTGTGGGAATGGATCCATGTTCCTTTCTTGACATCTTCATTGAGGACACCGATGACATTGCCATATTTGATGAGATGATGTCCCTTTTCCATATCATGGAGGGCAATCTTGTGGCCCATCTTGACGTCATCAAGAAGGGTGATGCCCGAAACGACATCCCCTTTCTTGAAATCCTTCAGGGCAACGATGACATCATCCTTTGGATTGATCTTAATGAAATCGTTCATAGCTTACTTTTTCAGGAACGTCTTGATGGCATCCATGTGCGTGGCACTCTTAAGGATGACCTCCATCCACTTTTCGACTTCGGCTTCGAAACCAGGGACCAAGGTGAGATCCTGACCCCAGAATTCTTCATTCTTCATGATGGTTTCGACCAAGGCATGGACATCCTTGGAAGCATAATAGCTATCCCAAGTCTTTCTGAACCAAGCGATATTCTTGGCATCATCGGCCAACTTGATTTCTTCCTTCTTTCCATCCACGATTCGATAGCCATCATAGAACTTCATCAAGGAAGCGAAGGCAAAGCACATATGGGAAGGAACAAGTCCCTTCTTGAAATCATCCAAAATAGTCGGAAGATCTCTTTCCTTGAACTTCGAAATGGAGTTCAAAGCGATGGACATGAGCTGATGATGGACATAGGGGTTGAGGAATCTCTGAAGAACATCATCGGCGAATTTCTGGGCATCCTTGGTGGTGACAGTCGGAACGATTTCTTCCTTCTGTTCAGAAAGGATGAACTGATTGATTTCCGGATTGAGGAGGGATTCTCTGACTTCGTTGAAGCCGGCAAGATAGCTGACAGGAACAAGGGTGGTATGAGTACCGTTGAGAATACGGACCTTTCTCTGCTTGTATGGATGGACATCCGGGACATAGATGGCATGAAGACCGACTTTGTGAACCGGGAACTTCTCTTCGACATAGGCTTCTTCCTTCAGGACATAGAGGTGGAAGTATTCGCCCTTGACCATGTTGTTGTCGACATAGCCATACTGCTGGCAGAGTTCAGCGAATTCATCTCTTGGGAAACCAGGAACGATACGGTCGACCAAGGTGGAGGTGTAGTGGCAGGAATTGTTGATGTAATCGATGAAGTCAGGGCTAAGATGCATGGCTGTGGCCAACTGATTGAGGACAGCCTTCAGTTTGTCGCCATTGTCATCGAGCAATTCGCATGGAATCAAGGCAAGACCATATTCCTTGCCAAGGGTCTCATAACGATGCTTGAGCAAAGCAAGGACCTTTCCCGGATAGGAGGAAGGAGTCTGGACATCGATATTGATCTTGGTATCATTCTCATCATAGGCGATACCGGCTTCGGTGGTATTGGAAACCAAGACTTCCAAGTCCTTGGATTCACCATATTTCAGGAATTTCTGATAATCGGCATAGGGATTGACAAAGTCATCCAGGACATCGATGATCTGATGTTCCTTGACGGCCTTTCCTTCTTCATTGATACCCTGAAGGATGAGGGTGTACAGACCATCCTGATCGGCAAGGTTCTGGACTCTTCCGTTCGGAAGCGGCTGAACAACGACGACGTGTCCTTCATATTTTCCGGAATCATTCATCTTCTGGATCAACCAATCGACAAATGCACGAAGGAAGTTTCCTTCACCGAACTGCATGATCTTGATCGGAGCAGTCTTCTTTTCGTGATTCTTCTTCGACAGAATTTCGAGATTTTCCATAATTGTTTTTTCCCCTTTATATTTGACTTATGGATACTAAAATATCATACCATCTATAATTTCGGCAGAGCAAGATATTCGCTGTAAGCCATCATGAAAGGGCCTACACCCTTGCTGTCGTCGGCGACAATCGGTTCGGAGAGATAATATTCCACCGTTCCGTTTCTTCTTTCATTGTCCAAGCCGGAGACCTTGCAGATGTTCTCGAGGTGATTGTCCTTGAGACAGTTTCTCACAACGCCTTCGAAAATCTTGCATCCGTGTTCTCTTTGCTCATATGGAAGCATGCCAAGGCGGGAGCCTTTCAGGTAGCCATAGGCGAACATCAGAGAGCCCGAGGATTCAAGATAATTTCCCTTCAGATTCTTCAGGACCGGAAGATCATAGTACATATTCGTCTTTTCATCCTCATAATCCTTCAAGGAAGAAAGGACATGCTGCAGCTGCTTCTTATAGAAAGGAGCATGAATCTTTCCAATGAGCGAATCGGAGATGATCTGATAGACATCGCAATCCGCCATGGCAAGCCATCCGACGCTTCTGAGCCAGACATTCGGGCTTCTTCCCGTTTCCTTGTCGGCCCACTGCATGACCTTGTTCTCATCATAGCAGTGATAATAGAATCCGTCATCCGGATTGACATTGTATTTTTCGACATTTTCGAACTGATTCTTCAAGTCATCCATCATCTTGATGGAATGTTCATCTGTGGCATAAAGAGCATAGAATGGGTTGGCCATATAAAGGCCATCAAGCCACAGTTGGGCAGGATAGCGTTCCTTATGGATGAAGGCACCATTCTCCAATCTCTTCTGTACCGCGAACTGGGACTGAAGAAGAGCAATCGCCTTATCGTATTTTTCTTCGTGATGAACCTTGTTGACATGATAGAGGGCATAGCCTGCTTCCAGATCATCCAAATTGCAGTTCTTCACATCGAATCCCTTCAGGGCACCATCTTCCTGGATATGTTCATCAAAATACTTCACACAGAAATCAAGATAGAACGAATCCTTCTTGGCCTTGTACATCTGCCAGGCACCATTGAGGACAACACCGTCCTCATAGCACCATGTACCCTTCTTGTATGGCTTGTATTCTGTCAGGAAAGAGCGGATAAAGTCATCTACTTTCTTCAATTCTTCTTCGTTCAGTGTCATACTTTCCTCCTGGATTTTCTTCTTTTTCAAAATCAAACGAATCTCGACAATCGCCACGACTATGGCGACAAGTCCGATGCTGATGTTGCTGACACCCATGGAGATGCCCGCAACCATGAATCCGGGATTATCCGTTCCCACGCCTGGGAACTGGACTCCGGCATTCACAAGAGCATTGCAGATGGCAAAGGAAGGGATACGGAAAGCAAAGACTCTTGCAATATTCATCACGGAGGCAACCTTCGTCTTGCCTAAGCCATAAAGAAGGCCTAGGACAGAGGAGTTGATGGCCAAAGTGATGATTCCCATCTTTTCATAAAAGAACACCTGCGAAATATGATTGGCATAGGCTTCGACATCGTCTGCACTTCTCGCAAAGAACATCGTAATCGGCTTATCGAAAATCGTCACAATCGCCACGCCGATAACGGCAATCGAGAGAGAATAGACCAATCCGACGAAGAATGTCTTGATGGCTCGATCCACCTGGTTGGCACCGACATTCTGCGAGATGATGCTCGAAGAGGAGTCTTCAATGGAAGAAAGCGGATTGGTGACTGAACCTCCCATGTTGTTTGAGACACCCAAAGCACCGACAACATCCGATCCGAATCCTTTGGCAAAGCCATTGATGACCACCTTTCCCAGAGAGAAGATGAATTTTCCAAGGAAGATTGGGAAGGAGATGATGGAAACCTTCTTGAGCATCTTGAAGTTGAAGGAGATTTCCTTGAAATCGAATCGGAAGAGATAGTTGGTGAAAAAAAGTCGGATGAGAATAAAAAGAGTCAGACATCCATTGGCAATCAATGTCGCCAAGGAGACATACATCATGTCCTTCAGCTGAAGAGCATAGATGAATAAGACATTCAGAGAAACCTTCACGACGACGACACCGACGTTCAGCATCGTAATCGGCATGGTTGAGCCATGGGCTTTTTCGACACCCATATAGACCGTGTTGATCATGACGACTGCACTCGAGCAGACCGAAATCATGAAGTAAGTCGAACCGATGGCGATGGATTCCTCCGCAATATTCATCAAGCGGAGCAACGGAGTCGTCAAGGGCAGGACAATGGCAATGGTCAATGCCGCAATGATGAAGACATAGAAGAAGACAGTCGAAGAGAGCTTCTTTGCCTTCTTGTAGTCGCCTTTCCCGATTTCACGGGCAATCAGAATAGAACCACCGGCGCCCAAACCAGCGCCGATGGCAGATATCATATTGTTGACTTGGTTTAACGCCCCAACCGCATTCAAAGCACTTTTGGATATGCCAGAACACATGATCGTATCGATGATGGAATATGCGTAGTTGAACAAAGAATAGAAGAATAATGGCAACGCGATAACAAAGACAACCTTCCACAAATTACCATGAAGAATAAAATCTCTTCGCTTCAATTCTTTCTTACTGATGGTAAGCGTGGTTTTGCTCATTTCGTTTCAAGCGTTCCCTGAGCAGGTGCTTCTTCCTTCACTTCTTCTGTTTCAAGAGAAGCAACAGGTGCTTCTTCAGTCTTTTCTTCGACCGGCTCAGCCTTCTCTTCTTCATCGAATTCGATGGCATCCTCGGTATCAGAATCGAAGAAACGGAAATCAGCCTTCTTGATGTAGTAGACCATATCAGCGCCGATGTTGATTTCGACTTCCGGCTTGGCCTTGATGATGGCTTTTTCAGAACCGACATTGAGATAGACGTTCTGGAGGTCACCAAGCATTTCATAGACTTCGATGACGCCGTTCATCTTCAGATAATCATTCGCATCGACGATTTCATCTTCCATGACGGCATTTTCCGGACGATAGCCGAGGGTGATATTCTTTCCTTCAAGGAGAGCCTGGGCTTTCACAGGATAGGAAGAAAGATTGAAGTCATAGTATCCGTCCAAAGACTTGAAGACACCATCTTTGACTTTACCCTTGATGAAGTTCATCGGCGGGTCTCCGATGAAGCCTGCGACAAAGAGATTCTTCGGGTGGAAGTAGAGTTCTTCGGGAGTGCCGACCTGCTTGATGACACCGACGTCCATGCAGACGATTCTCGAAGCCATGGTCATAGCCTCGATCTGATCGTGTGTGACGTAGATGGTGGTTGCACCAGCATCACGATGGATACGAGCCAATTCAGAACGCATGGAGACTCTCTGTCTGGCATCGAGGTTACTCAAAGGCTCATCCATAAGGAAGATCTTTGCGTTGCGGATGATGGCTCTGCCTAAGGCGACTCTTTGTCTCTGACCGCCGGAGAGGGCTCTCGGAAGTCTTTCCAGGTAGGGTTCGAGACCCAAAATCTTGGCTGTGCTTTCGACTCTCTTGCGGATGACATCTTCGTCAAAGCCGGCAAGATCCAAAGCGAAGGCCATATTCTCATAGACCGTCAAGGTCGGATAAAGAGCATAGCTCTGGAAAACCATGGCGATGCCGCGATCCTTCGGCGGAAGATTGTTGACTTTCTTTCCATCGATGAGGAAGTCGCCGTGTGTGATATCCTCAAGACCGGCAATCATACGAAGCGTTGTGGACTTACCGCAACCGCTGGGACCGACAAGAACAATGAACTCCTGGTCTTCGATTTTGAGGTTGAAATTCGTAATGGCTTGGTATCCATTTGGATAAACCTTGTAAATATTCTTTAATTCAAGTGGCATTTTCTATAGGCCTCCTTTTATTTGAAACAAGAAGCGACAAACGGAATCTTTTTCATTTCCGGAACGACAAGGGAGCAAATCCATTCCGCTCCTTCGACTCGCATATGAGTCGTATCTTCTTTTCCTTCCGGACACGTTTCGAATTCGCCCGGTTTCAGAATCATGTAATATTTCGAATTTTCTTCTTTTGTATGCTTTTTTAGATCATCGTAGGTGAGATTTTCCAAGTCGATCAGTGGATCCTGGAGTTTCATAGCCAATTCCTTCATCGCAGAAGGATATTCCTTGTGCGTATGAAGAAGGAGACCGTTCTCATCATATTTCAGTCTAGTGACACTCGTTAAGAAGATAGTGCGAACACCTTTTTTCTTCATCTCACCTTCCATATAGGCAAGATTTTCGACATAGGTACCATAAGGCGTCGTATATCTTTTTGGATCTTCGATTTTTTCATCGTTGTGTCCAAAGGAGATGAAGCAGATATCGCCTTCCTTTGCAGCCTCCAGGGCTTCCTTGAATCTTCCCTCATCGAGGAAGGATTTTGTGCTTCTGCCGTTGAGGGCAAAATCGAGGACTTTCGTTTTCTCTGGATCAGCAAGATAGGGATCAAGCATCTGCGGCCAGCCTTTCTGAGGATAGGTGTCCATCCCGTTTGGCTGCATAAGCGAGTCACCTAAGAAAATCAGATTCATCGATCGACCTCCTGAAGTCCGGATGTTTCCAAGAAACGATCCAGATCTTTTTCAGAGAATCTCGAGCAGTCGCCCAAGATTGTCTGTTCCATGACGCAGTTGGCCATGCCATATTTCATCGCCTGAGCCAAATCATCTTCATCCTTGAGCAATCCATGCAGGTATCCAGCCACAAAGGCATCGCCGGCACCGATACGATCGAAGATTTCGAACTGGTATTCTTTTCCGATGACCTTCTTATCCTTGGTATAGGCAAAGGCCTGAAGCTTCTGCACACGGGAAGAGATGATTGTTCTCTTTCTGGTGAAGATATATTCGAATCCGAATTCCTTGCAGGCGTCTTCGAACAATTTGTCCTGATCTTCTTCATCCGGATGGAAGCCGAGGAGTTCCTTGATATCCCATGGGGATGCCGAAACGATATCGGCATATTTCGCGATGCAGGGATAGACTCTCTTCGCATCTTCCAGAGGCATCAATTTCTTTCGATAGTTGAAGTCGAAAGAGACTTTCATTCCCATTTCCTTGGCCTTCTTCATAGCGGCAATTGCCGTGTTCCTGGCCTTTTCGGAAATGGACAAGGTAATTCCTGAGACATGGAAGATATTTCCATCCTGCAGGAAGGCTTCGATATCGAAATCCTCGGGCTTCATCTGGGCCGCAGAAGACCATTTTCGATTGTAAATGACAACACTCGGTCTGCATCCTTCACCTTCCTCAACAATGCTTGTACCCAAGGGATGCTCACCTCTCATCTGAATGAAGGAAGTATCCACTCCCTGGGTTTTTAGATAATCGATGGCTCCCAAGCCCAATTCATCATTGCTGACTCGGGTGATGTATCTTCCCTTGTGCCCTAGATGGCATAAGGAGATGATGACATTCGCTTCGCTGCCACCATAGTTGGCGACATAGTTTCTTGCTTCGCGGATCAAGGTTCCTCTTTCCGCAGTGAATCGAATCAGGAATTCGCCCAATCCGATGACAGTCTTCGTATCATCCAGCATAGGTTACCTCCCCTTTGGCAGGAACAAGAATCTTTGTTCCCTGTATTGTCAAATAGACATCTTCTTCACTCGGATTCACAAACTTCCCGTTCCGATAATAGACCATGCAAGCTGCATGCACATACTGATAGATTTCATGGTTCGTCATATAGGCAATATCATCATGCGCGGATAACTTCTTTCCGATTTCATCCATCAGTTCGAAGTTATGGTCGATGGCAAACTCATAGGCATGTCCCCAGATATAGAGAAGGGCCAATTCATCTTCGGACTCAAAGAATTTCTCAAGAATCTCCATCATCCTTGGATCACGATGATGAATGGTCGGATTCCACAAGAGCCAGTCATAGGGTAGAGCGAAGGAATAGGTGGAACGCGTGGTTCTGTCATATTCGATGCCAAGTTCTTTCTGGACCTTGATGCTCTCCATATTGTATGTGCCATAGGGATAGGCGGCTCCAAGAACCGGCTTGTGGAAGATTTTTTCCAGAGATTCCTTGTTGGACTTGTATTCTTCCAGTTGCACATCTTCCTCGACAGTCTCGAGATGCGGATGATGATAGGTATGATTGGCAATCTCATGGTTCTCATAGAGAGACACATTCTCATCTAGACAGAGATGAGAGCAATCGATCTCCATTCCATCTTTGTCCAAACGAATCTTTCCTTCTCCAGATTGGCCGTAATTCAGATTGAACGTTCCTTTGAGGGAATAACGATTGAGAATTTCGATGAGTTTCACATCCTGGATAACGCCATCATCATAGGAGAAGGTGACAGCTTTCTTCTTATATCCCGGATAAAGAAGTCTGTATTCCATTTTCTTTATGAAAGAGAATCGTATTCGACAGAGGCAAAGGCTTGGTCAAATGTATAGAAATAAAAGTCCATTTCAGTAGAATTTATGCCATCTTCTTTGCAACCTTTGATTTCTTCCCATCCATTCTTTTCTGCAGCCTCAACTTCTGCTTGCTTTTCGCTATTGACATTAGCAAGTTGCGTATTGTAAAGCCAAACACCATCATCATTCGTTTTAAGAGTATAATGATTGTCAAAGTTTCTATCTTCAATCTTTTCTTTATAATTTAAAGCTTTTCCGACAAGATAGTTACAAAGAGCATTCACAGAAGTTTTCCAATCCGCCGCTTTCTCATTTTCACTCTTGAGTTTCTTTCCATTCGGAAAATACGGAGCGATGGTGGAATCTTCGTATTTGTCATCGCCGGTCTTTTTCATGATCTTGATGTTTCCATCGATGACCGCATTGTAGTAGGCTTTCACGTTATCGCCCAACTTGTAGGTCGAGGCATCCTTGACAGAAAGGTATCTCAAAAGGTCGTTTTCAGCAGATTCCGTATTGTCAGAAGTTGAATACTGGATATACTCATACTGCTTAAGATACTTATCATCCTCATCACGGACAGTTCCAGTCCAGACTGTGCCATTGATTTCGATATATTTGGCAAAGTATAAAGTGCCGCTTTCTCCAGATTCGAGTTTGACATCTTCGACTGTCAGATAATCCTCTCCGACCTTGGAAAAATCATCCTTTGAGATTCTTGCCCAGACATTGGGAGTGTAAGTCTCTTCAAGAGAGGCGGAAACGAACTTTCCGCTCTTCACGGCAGAACTGGTCTTGAAAACAGAATCACCATAATATTCGTTTTTCCATCCAGTATTTATACCATAGGCATCGACTTTCATTTCCTTTGCGCAGCCCGTCATTGAAAACGCACTGACCGTAAGAAGAAACATGGATAATGTTTTTTTGTTATTTCTCATATTGAAGAATCCTTTCTCCCTTGTCTAGGCAAGAGAATTTCAAAAACAATTCAGATTACTTAGGCTGTTTGCCGATATAGGCCAAGATACCGCCATCGACATAGAGGATATGTCCATTGACGAAGTTGGATGCATCGGAAGCCAAGAAGACAGCAGGTCCCTGAAGATCTTCCGGAGTCCCCCATCTTGCGGCCGGTGTCTTTGCACGGATGAAGGCATCAAATGGATGCATAGATCCATCGGGCTGTTTTTCTCTCAAAGGAGCAGTCTGTGGCGTGGCGATGTAGCCAGGACCGATGCCGTTGCACTGGATGTTGGCTTCACCATATTCGGAGCAGATGTTTCTGGTGAGCATCTTCAAGCCACCCTTGGCAGCTGCATAGGCAGAAACGGTTTCTCTTCCAAGTTCAGACATCATGGAGCAGATATTGATAATCTTTCCATGGCCTTCCTTGATCATATAAGGAATGACAGCCTTGGAGACGATGAACGGTGCGATCAAATCGACATCGACAACCGCTCTGAAATCTTCAGACGACATATCCGTCATCGGGATACGTTTGATGATGCCGGCGTTGTTGACCAAGATATCGAGATGGCCATATTCCTTGATGATGTCTTCGACCATGGCCTTGACCTGATCTTCCTTGGTGACATCGCAGATGTAGCCTTTGGCTTCGATGCCGATGTCCTTGTAGGACTTGATGCCGGCCTGAAGCTTGTCCTCATTGCGATCATTGAAGACGATCTTGGCGCCCATTTGAGCGTAGGCA
This sequence comes from Bacteroides uniformis, assembly GCA_963600815.1. GTDB lineage: Bacteria > Bacillota_I > Bacilli_A > RFN20 > CAG-288 > Enterosoma. The sequence continues at coordinate 27,199 of CAVCCX010000019.1, forward strand.
GAAGCGATGGCAAAACCGATGCCGTAGCTGGCACCTGTGACCAAAGCGACTTTTCCATCGAGACGGAATGCATTTGTATCCATATTTTTTCTCCTTTTCGGGCTATGCCCTTCCACAAATTATAGACTTCTTGTATACAAGTTTGAAGCTCTTACATCTTATTTTGTGTTCTCAGCACAAAATCTATCGGCCAAAAACTTTTCTAGCAACATTCTACTATATACCTATATTTCATTTGAAAAACTTTGTTCTAGGAGCACAAAGAAAATCGCTGATCAGAAAATTGCAATATCGATCATAAATAATCATAATAAAAGAAAAGGAGGTTTTTGCCATGGCTGAGAATGCCTTATTCACCACAGAAAGATTCAAGGAGATCGAAGACTACCTGAAAAAGCATCAGCGTGCAACGGTCGAAGAACTCTCGAAAATGCTCTATGTCTCCGAGGCGACCATCCGAAGAGATCTCAACGAAATGCAGAAGCTCGGCATGGTCAAGAGAACCCACGGAGGAGCCATCCTCACCAGCGAGGAGAATGAACCGAATATCTTTGTCCGAATCGAAAAGAATGCGTCCGACAAGGAAAAGACAGCCTCCATCGCCCTAAGCCACTTGCCTTCCTTCAGCACCATCTTCATCGATAATTCCTCCACTTGTCTCGCCTTAGCCGAGAAAATGGATTTTCAATACAAGACCATCGTCACCAATGGGCTTCATCTCACCATGAAGTTCTTCAACAAGCCCAATGTGAAAATCATCTTCCTCGGCGGTGTCGTCCAATACGTCTCCTACTCCACAGACGGCTGCTTTGCCAATGAGATGCTCAATCGCTTCCGATTCGATCTCAGCCTCGTGAGCTGTGCATCCATTCAGATGGACGGAAGCTATGAGCCGACTTTGGAAACCATGGAGCTCAAATCGAACGCACTGAAGAGGAGCAATCAGAAAATCCTTTTGGCTGACAAGAACAAATTCACCTTTTCCCAGCCCTATCGGACCTGTCTTCTTTCCGAATACGACGTCATCTATACAAACGCATCCGATCAGACAATATCAGCCTACAAAGAAAACGGAATCAATATCTTCAATCACTGATCATGAAAGCACTTGCCTAATTGATATCACCATCCTGTTCCGGCTCTTTTTATTCGCTATATTTTTAGAAGCAAAAAAGGCAACGAACAATCCGAAAACAGTTCGGACAATTCATTCGCCTTTCAAAATGCAATCTTTTATCAGAAAGAAAACTTGTCAAAAAGATCTAGTCTTTTTTGACATCAAGGAAATCCCAGCGGACTTGATCCTCGATCTTGAAGATGTGGATCAATTCAACCATATTCTCATCCGCGATATTGTTCAGGATCGGACGATTTCCGATGATGTTGTAAATCTGGGCAGCCTTTTCCACCGTCTCGATCAGCCCGAAGGTCTCATCCAAGGTTTTTCCGGCGCCATAGATGCCATGGTTCGTCCAGAGGACAATGCGGAAATCCTTCATCTTCTTGGCGGTTGCGATTCCGATTTCATCGGTTCCGCAAAGCATCCAAGGAAGGACGCCGACACCCTCCGGGAAGACGACGATGCATTCTGTCGACATCGTCCATAAGGTATGAGAAAAGCTTTTCTCATCCAGTGGATGCACATAGGTCATCGCCAGAATATTGGTCGGATGGCAATGCATGATGACTCTATTTTCCTTGTCGACCTTCAGTCTTGTCATATGGCTCATCAAGTGGGCTGGAAGCTCGCTGGTGAATCTTCCACCATCCTCATACCCCCAGAGCAGCTCAACGCTTCTTCCATCATGGGCAATACGGAAGATGCCAGCACAATTCGCAGGGTCGCTTTCGACATTCTTGAAGTATTTTCCGGTTCCTGTCACAAGGAAATATTTTCCGATCAATGGGGAGAAATCAAGATCCGACTTGAGAATGCCGGCCATCGGGATGACACGGATGACGTTCTCTAGGTCAAGATAATCCTTCAATTCCTCTTCCTTGAGAAGATAGGAGATATTTCCTCCGTTTCTCTCATCCCAGCCAAGACGATACATATTGCTGGCTGTCTTGACGAATTCGATTAAAAATGGTGCTGTTAAAATGTCTTTCATTCTTTATTTCCTCTTCGATAAGACGTCTTTTTCATACTGCATGACGTCTTCGTAATAGTCATCCGAAAGATTCTGTCTTCTCAGATATTCTTCCCAGATGGCGCCAAAAGGCAACATCTTTGCTTTTTCCTGAAGAATCATCAGTTTCGTGAAATTCGCTTCTTCCTGCAATTTTGCCATTTCCTCATTCGGAAGAACTGCGGCATAAAGAAGTGCTTTCTCCATGCTTCTTTCTCCGGTGACCCAGGCTGAGATGCGATTGATGGAAGCATCGAAATAATCCAATCCGATCAACACTTTCTTTTCGGCATGATTGCGGATGATTTCCTTGGCCACTTCCTTGAGTTCATCATCGAATAGGACAACGTGATCGGAATCCCAGCGGACGGGACGGGAGACATGAAGGGCAATCTTATCATAGAAGCAGAGCATGGAAGGAATCTTATCCGAGACGACTTCGGTCGGATGATAATGTCCCATATCCATCAAACAGGTGATTTTTCTTGTCGCTGCATAATTCTGATAGAATTCGCTATTTCCCACGGTCATGGATTCCACGCCGATCCCAAACACCTTCGATTCCACTGTCGGGATGACATAGTTCTTATCCCAATCCTTCGAGGAAAGAATCTCATCGAGAGATTCCACCAGTCTTTTTCTCGGGGAATAACGGTCGGCAGGAACATCCTTGAATCCATCCGGAATCCAGACATTCATCATGCACGGCTTATCGAAGGCTTTTCCGAGTTCCGAAGAGATTTCCAGACATCTCTTTCCATGTTCGATCCAGAATTTTCTTGTCTTTTCATCTGGACTGGAAAGAGTAAGGTTCTCCTTGACCTTATCAGAAGAGAAGAAAGTCGGGTTGAAGTCGATGCCATCCAAGCCGATCTTTTTAGCGAAATCAACCCAAGGCTTGAAATATTTGTAGGTATACTGATCACGATCGACCTTTCCTAGATCATCGCCTAAAATCGCATAGGATGCATGAAGATTGAGTCTCTTTTTTCCCGGCATCAAAGAGAAGGCCTTCGTTATATCCGCCATCAATTCTTCCTTGTTTCTTGCTCTTCCAGGATAATTTCCGGTCGTCTGGATTCCACCCTCCAAGGTGGTATTTCCTTCCAGGCCAAGAACATCATCACCCTGCCAACAATGGATAGAGAGAGGAATCTCCATCACTCTGCGGATGGCTTCTTCCGTATCGACTCCAAGCTTTCTGAATTCTTCTTTTGCCAAACGGTAATTTTCTTCGATAGACATTTCATTTTCTCCTTTCTTTCGCGCATATCTTCTGATAACGTTCATATTCGGCATCATAATATTGAGTATTCTGTGGATAGAATATCTGACATGCAAAGGAATCCTTGATGATTCGTCGCCCCTCTTGAACATTCTTGATCACGCCAAGAGACAAAAATTGAGCTAAGGCATTTCCGACGACGGTCGCTTCACTCGCACCTGTCTCGACTTTTCGATTGCTCGCATCAGCGAAGGCCTGATTGAGATAGGTCGCCTGATTTCCGCCGCCCACAATGAGGATGGAGGTGAATTTTTCGCCGATCAATTCCTCAAGCCGATGAATGATGGACCGGTAGGAAAGGGCCATCGACTTATAGATCATGCGAAGCATTTCTCCGCTTGTCACAGGCTTTTCCTGACCTGTCTTCTCCAGATAGGAATTCACCTTCTCGAGCATATCGCCCGGCGTCTCAAACAAAGGATCATTCACATCGAGAATCGATGGAACATCCTTGCTTTGAGAGACAAGATTGTAGATATCGCCAACGGGAATATGCTCTCCTTTCTTCTCGAAGTCTTTTCTGACTTCATTGATCAGGAACATTCCCATGGTGTTCTTTAAGAAACGAATCGTGTTTCCATAGCCGACCTCATTGGTGAAATTGGCTTTTCTTCCTTCTTCATTGATCAATGGATGACTCAGTTCTGTTCCGATCAGAGACCAAGTTCCCGAGGAAAGATAGGCAAAGCGATTCTCTCCCGAACTGCCTAGGACCGCACTGGCTGTATCATGGCTGCAGCAGGCAATGACTGGAATTTCGATGTCATAGATCTCTCTTTTGAGCATGCCATAGGCTTCGCCTGGATGAATCATCTTTGGAAAGATTTCTTTTTTTACATGAACCAAGTCGAGCAGGGAAGAATCAAAAGAATCTTCTTTGAGAGAATATAAGGAAGTTGTCGAAGCATTCGTCTGCTCGATTCTCATCTTCCCGGTCAGGAAATAGGCAATCAAATCTGGAATCATCAGAAGACAATCCGCTTTTGCGATTTCTTCTTGGTTCATTGCGAGCTGATAGATGGTATTGAAGTGAAGATTCTGAATGCCGACTTTCTGATAGATTTCCTCAAAAGGCATTCTAGAGAGAACTTCCTTCCGACTCTCGAAGGAATGGATATCCCGATAGCAGATGGGATCAGAAAGAAGCCTTCCATCCTTCAAAAGACCATAGTCGACCGCCCATGTATCGATCGAAATCGACTTACAGTCCGGATGCACGCTCAGTGCTTTCTTCAGTCCGGATAGAACATTCTCCATCAGGAAATGGAAATCCCAGCGAAGAATCTCCTTTTCATCGAAATAGGTTCGATTCTCAAAGCGGAAATTCTCCTCATAGGAGATTTTCTCTTCTTCATAGGAAACCGTCATCACTCTTCCGCTTGTCGCCCCAAGGTCAATTGAAATGACTTTCATGTTGTCCGTCCTTTTTGTGTGGCTATATGATACCATGAAACCGATTTAAGAATCGTTTTTGACAATTCGATTGATAAAAGAACATGACATAAGCATCATTCAAGCACAAGCAATCAAAAGTGAGCATTTATATTTCTGATCGTAAACTCCCTGTGAAATTATACGCTGTCCTATAAGTTTTATCGAAACAGGGCC
>CAVCCX010000020.1:0-31808 GCA_963600815.1 Bacteroides uniformis
TTCAGGACGTAAGGCAAATGCATTACATCTTTCACTGATGAAAATCACAAATCCTGAAATCAAAAAAAGGCTAGGAAGACATTTGTCTTCTTTCGCCTTTTTTCACCTTAGAGATTTGCGTAATCAAAGAGGAACGGATAGGAAGTCGTATCGTAGTCACTGGCAAGACACTGACTCATCTGGCTTGAACCTGATGTCGTGATGGAATAGTCATTGATGAAGGTTGTCAATTGCATGGATGAGAAATCATAGATTCTCTTTGTCTTCGTCTCGATACTCAAGGAAAGATCATCCTGACAATTCGTATCGACCAGGCTGATAAGAGAATTCATTCGAGCCATTCCGGATTTCTTACTGACATCACTCATGGAGTCATAATAACCCATATCGACATAAGTGCCGGTTGAAACAGCCTGGATACCGCCTTTGAGGGAAACCTTGGCCAAACCGGAAAGAACATTGAGTTCACAGGATAACTGTGCTGCATAGAATGGCGTCTTCTTCTCATCGCCCTGGATTGTATAGTGATACAGTTTCAGATAGACGTTGTCGAATGAGAGAAGCGAAATTTGGTTCTCATCAGTTCCGACCTTGACAGAAAGAAGTTCATTCAGATTCAGGTTGAAGGAGAATTTCTGCTTCGACTCATTGTAGAGAATCGAAGTATTCTGGTTATTCTCATCATAGACATTGAATAGGGAGGAGAAATCCGAATTGAGCTGGATAGACAAGTCCGTGGTCAAGGAAGTGACATCCTCCTCTTTCTGCGTCGAAGAGGGAGCGGTTCCATCCTCCTTGTTCTTCAAGGCCTGATAGATATTGGCCATCACGGTCTTTCCAGCAATTCTGTCATCGATTCCAAGACCCTGGGAGACAAGATAGTAGAGAATATTGTTTTCGAATTCCTTCTTTGTGACACGATAGGCTGTCGAAGAAATCTGGTTGACGACATTCTCGTTTTCATCCAGGATGGCATCGGTTCTCGTATTGTCCATATAGACGTAATCGACATCCTCTTTGCTTGTAAAGGCAAATTCAGTGACATAATAGCCTGCTTGCTGAATCGTCTGATTACCGACCTTCAGGGCAAGATAGGTATTCACTTCGCCATTTTCATCGATATAGAGAGAAACATTGAAGTTCAGATCGAAGCAGAGGGCATCCAGATTGATCGGCTGCTGGGAAGTGGAATTCTCGAACATAGTGAAATCCAGATTGAGATAACCCTGAAAGTGGAAATAGTTGTTCTCCGTGGTATCGATCATCATCTTCGTGAGATTCTTCAATCCATCCAGGGAAACGAATTTCCCTTTGTTGGCCTCATTGTATTCCAGGACGGAGGGGAGATTCTCTTCAGAATAAGGGACAAGTTCGATACTTCCCTTGCACACTGTCTTTCCTTCCTTGGAAAGATCGACGGAAAGAGAAGTCAGAATCGGATTTGCGGAATCCTCATATTTGATCTTCAGAGTAACAGCGTCCCCTTCTTCCTTGATGTTGTAGAGTCTCTTATCGACCTTGATGGTGATTTCATCATCCGTATCGGAGAAATCCACCGACTGGATATAAGGATAAGAAAGAAGAAGGCTTGGAGCGGAAAGAGAAATCACATCCTTGATCGGCATATTCGAAGCAATGGAGGAAGATGTATCCAGAAGATTGTTCAATAAGGAAGTCTCGCTTGTCGAAGAAATGGTGCTGACCATATCCTTGATGGTCGAAGAGTGCAAGACGGCATGGAGATGTTCGTTGTAGTCGGCCGTCAATTCGCCATCACTCGAAGAATCCTTCTGATATTTGAATTTCAGTTTCTGATCCGCCTGGGTCTTTTTCACACTCAGGGTGTTGTCAATCGAGACAAACGGATGAGAAAGAACAAGGCTTCCGGCAAATTTCGGATCATCCTTCACGCTGAGATCCCAATAGGCAGAACCAGACAGGGTCAGAGCACTACCATAGGAAAGAACACTTCCGTTCTCATCCAATGTCGGATCTTTCTTATATTCCGCATTGACCTTGATTCCATATTTCTCAATCTGGTTTCCAAGGTTGTAGAACGAATCGACGATCGTGTTGAAGTCCTCGATCTTCTGATACTTTGCACAGGCTTCTTCATCAAGCAGGAAAGAAGAGAAGGAAGAAGAGAAATTCAAGGTGAAGGAGAAATCCTGGCTGGAAGAGATCTTTGTCGAGATGGAAAGACTCTTCATGCTCTTGTCCTTCGTCGAAAGAAGAATCGTGATATTGCTGAGATTCTTTCCAATCAGAGAATCGGATTTGAAAATATGGTCGATGTTCAAAACAATCGAGAGGTATCCGCCACTCTCATCCTCATTCGAAGTAAGAGTGAAGATATCATCAAAGCCCTTCAAGGAACCATTCTGGACTTTCTTGATGGCATTCTGGAAATCCTCATTCATACCAAGGAAATTCAAGACTTTGGAGACCTGGTCAAAGGAAAGAGAGAGAGAGGAATCCGTCTTCTTATCCAGAATGGTCATCATCTTTCCGAGATTCACATTCTCGATTTCATTTTTGAAGACCGTATTGGATGGATTGTTTCCATAGACGGTGTCATAGCCGAAATAGAGATTGTGATCCTGATAGTTCATGTTCAGATTATGGACGCTTTCTCCACAGGAGGCCTTCATGGAAAGAAGATAGTCTCCTTCCGTCACTGTATCCAGGATTGTCCCTTTGTTCGTCACCAAGGAAAGATCAGCCCCAATCGAACCGCTGGCGGAGATCAGAGAATAGTTGTTATTCGTTCCATCATTGATCTTGTCATTGTAGGTCAAGGTATAGTCAGCCTGGAATTTCTTGTTCTGGGTGAAATTCGAGATGGAGGAGAAGATATCGCAGACCGGAGCAAGATTCTGATACTGACTTTTTTCTTCCTCGCTGATGGTCAATTCCTTCTTCGTTTCCGCCGTAGATGCTTTCGGCGTCAGAGAAAGAGAAATCGTTGTCGTTTCTTTCTTTCCAGAAGTCGAATCCGTCGAAGAGAAGGAAAGTCCTTCGATGGTGATTTTCTCAATCTTCTTTTCCGAAGAACATTTGATCTTCAAAACAATCACACCATCCGTCAGGCCAAGATAACTTCCATCGATGGAAAGAACAAAACTCGAAGTGGAGGAATCATAGTCGAAATAGGTATTCTCCTGGTCGAGAAGTCCTTGGATCTGACTCATATCCCCATCTTTCAGTTTGTCGATATCCAAGGTGCCCAAGACCGTACCAGTTTCCGAGGCAAAGACTTCAATCAGAGGAGAGGAGGTGATTTTCGTGATATAGGAGAACATCTCGGAAATCTTCGTATCCGAGATTCTTCCCTTGACGAGTTCATTCAGTTTCAGATAGAGATTCTTATCGATGAATTTCACATCCAAGGAATTCAGATTCTCATTCTCTGCACCAAGATGATCCAAAGAGAAAGAATAATTGTTTTTCTTATAGTCCATCGCAAGCAATCCATTCATATCGAAAGAGGATTGGACACTGCTTGTATTATCATCCGAGGTGCTCTTTTCGACATGGACAGCCAAAGAAACATCCGAATCATTGCCTAAGACATCATGGATGGTCGAAAAAAGAGAGGTATTCGCATCGGTGACATTGGAATAGCTCGAAATCTGTTCGGATGTCAGTGTCTTATAGCTGCTGACTTCCTTGAGTTCGACTTGTCCATCAAGAGAAAGGGCCAGCGTCTTTTCAAAAGCAGAGGATTCATCCTTTCTCGAATAGATGGCGATATCTTCCTTCGTCTGGATTTTCTTCAGGGAATAAGTATCCTTTGAGGCATACAAAGTCAGGTTCAGTTTCCCGGCATCGCTTCCGATTTTTGTATTTCCAATGGTGATTTCTGGAATCGAGATATCGAAATGAACCAGGTCGCTTCCCGTATCCTCGATGGAGTCAGTTGCGGTGATTTCTCCAGCCATATCCTGGACTTTGGAGACGATCGAAGAGAGGTCCAAGGAGGAAGTGGAAGTGGCATCATTCGTCTTGACAAGGCCCAAAGCCTTGAAGATTTCCATCAGATCTGAAAGATTCTGTGGAATATCAAAACAGAAATTCCTGTTTTTGAAGCGAACATAGCAGGCTTCATTTTCCTCCACACGCAAAGAAAGCGTCTGGTCGAGTCTCTTGACGCCGTTTTCTGCACTTGCAGACTTTCCATAAAGAACCTGGATATCCGTGGCGAGGTTGACAACGCTCGTGTTGAGTTTGCTTAGATCAACATCGAGGGAATTCAGTTTCAGGTCGATGGATTCTTTTCCAACCGGCTTGATCGATAAGGAAAGATTTCCAGAGGAAATCTCTTTGGAATTCAATACAGAATTCAAGGTCTTGGAGAGATTGGTCTCTTCCTTGTCCTGATTGTTGTCATCGATGTCCGGAATCGTGATTTCATCAGAAACGTCCTGATTCTGCTTCGTGGCATTCATCATCAAATAGACGGTGGAACCCGATGCCGAGGCACTGAAGACGCCTAAGAGAGTCAATGCCCCGATTCTTTTCCATGTGTTTTTTTTCATATTCTGATTCTAAGCCTCCTGAGGAAAAAGCTGATAGCCAGCAAAATTATCTGGGTCATCGCTTTTGGGAATGTTGACTTCCACGCCGGAGAAGACATTGCTCTCCGAATGGAAATAATACTGATACATATCACTTACGGTCGACGAACTGATGGGTCCGACCGTTGCGGAATATTCATCCTTGAAATACGTCGAGACAAGCTGAAGTTCTTCATCCAGTGTGAATTCGAGATGACTGAGAGAGAAAGAAGGTCTGGAATTGAGTCCACCGGTCGTACGCATCTGAACGGAATAATACGTATTTCCGATGGAAATCTTCTTTTTTTCTTCATCGCTGGCCGACTTTCGATCCTTGTCCGTATAAAGATCAAGAGAGATGAGATAGCCCTTCTCCTTTTTCGATAAGGAAGAATTCTTGACGCTGCTTGGTCCGATGAGATAGATGACAACCCCATTGACATGGTGTTTGCTCTTTTCGGATGAAGCATCATAGACACTCTTCTCGGATGTCAGATAGCGATCGGAAATCGGAGTCGCTTCCGTCACGTGGGATGAATCCGAGACAGTCGTGCAGTAATACGAACCCTGAAGAAGTTTTCCATAGCTCTGGATATATTCGTCATAGGTGTATTCCTTCGGGGTATTGTTCTTCTTCCAGTCATCCGGAACAGACTCAAGATAGCCTAGGACCTTCCCATCGAGATTGTCATAGAAGCGGTTGGCTGTCTTGACGACACTCGAAGAAGAGACATTCTGGTTATAGATGCCTTCTGGCGTCGTGTAATTGCAAGAAATGATGTTCTGTGTGACCGAGACACCGGCATTGGCAACAACCGTCGCCTTTCCGATAGTCAGGGCATATTTGCTTTCGCCCTGAAGAAACAAGGCATAATTGACCAACTGGTAGAATTTTCCCTGATAGTCTTTTTCCAGGGAATTGCCGGAAATCGATTTCTGGATTTCTTCCTTCGAAGGGACATAGCCTTCAAAACCGGCTGTAGCAAGTGCGGCGGATTCTGGGTTCTGCCAACGGTAAAGGAGATAGCCTCCGCCTCCGCCGGCCAGAATCGAAACTAAGACAACCACCGCAATCGGAATCCAGCCTTTTTTCTTCTTGGATTCCGGTCTTGCCTTGATCTTTTTCCGGTTCTTTTCCTTGATGCGAGGCTCTTCTTTCTTTGGTTCTTCCTTTGGTTTACAAACCAAATCTTGGCTCATTTCTTCTTCTTTATTTTTCTCTTCCATCATTTTTACTCCATAAATATACGTTGAAAGCAAACAAAAGTAAAATATTTCTTTTACAAATATTCTAACTTCGAAATAATTAAATATCAAAACTATTTTCACACCGGATTGTTGGAGGAAAATATTGTTTTCTTTGATGGAAAAAATGTGTATACTTTCTCCCGAGCGCAATAGACAAATGAAAAAGAATGCAATTCGAGGACTTTTCTTCACCCTTTTCTTGATTTCGCCTTTTCAGGCTTCTTTTGTCGAGCAAAGAAATTCGATTCAGAAAGAACAGTCAAACAGTCCGGAAAACATTCTTCCCAGCATCGATAAGAATCAGAATGACAAAGTCGACAATTCGCTGTCAACGGCCATCAATCGCTTCTTTTCTGCCAAGCAGATCCAGATGAGCACGCTCAAAATCAAGATCACACCAGATACCTCGAATGTCAGCAACATTCTGACATTGGAGATGAAAGACCTTGATCTAGACTTGAGCGGAAGCAATACCCTCTCGTTCAATTTCTATGCGAATCTGACAGCAACCTATAAAGGTTTGCAGATCAATCTCGATTGTGAATACAAAGCCGATGACTACCTTTATCTTTCCTCGACAAAGGGAAACGCCATCAAGACGAGTCTTCCAAAGACATTCGATGACCTTTTTGGTTTGCTCAAAAAGTTGGGACTGAACATCAATTCCAATATCGAAAATGGAAATGTTTCTTTATATTCACTCTTTTCATCCTTACAGAAAGCCAGTACAAACGCCGAAGAAAATACGACCTCTGATTCACTGAATTCTTTTCTTGTCTCCTTGCCGGACTTCACACTCGGAACAACGAATATCCAAAATCTCTCCCTCCTTCTCTTTTCGGATAAACAGGATAATCCGACCTCTATCAAGACCAAAGACAGCGTTCTTCTTTCCTCGATAGAAAAGAATGTCACCACATCTGTTTCCCTCGAAGGCTCCATTCTGAATGTCAAAGAAGTCTCGACCTATACAAGCCATTCCTCCTCCGCATCGGATATCACCACGCAGGACACTTCCATCATCTCCTTGCTTTCGGATATCTTCTCAGGAAAATATGCCTCTGCGAGCGAGAGCGACGAAAAGAAGCAATTCTCCATCGACATGAAGGCTGATTTATCAAAGAAAATCGATGACTCCACAACCAAGACTTCCTATCTGAAAGGAAGACTGGATTGTGATATCACCGATGTTTTCCTCGATGACAACGTCGGTGAATATGCCTTGAATCTGACCCAGAATGAAAAGGATACCTTCGATGGAAAAACCTTGAATGACATCGATCTCTATTTCAAGAAAAGCACAAGCTATCTCTCCCTCAACAACCTCTTCAAGGGAAGAATCGACAACAGCAAGCTGAAAGATACTTTTAACACAATCAGCAAACTGTTAAATGATTTTACCATCGAAAAAATCGATGAAAACCTCAATATCGTCTTCAAAAAGGTCGATAAAAGTACCATTGAGAAAATCAAGAACGGGGACCTGTCTCCTCTCAACGGCCTCTTGAAAGCGTATCATTTTTCTTCTGCTTCCTTCTCCATCACCCTAGATGGTTCTTCTTTGTCCCTGAAGGATGATCTCACCTTATCGATTTCCTTCAACGACCTAGGCGATGAAGGATATGAAGTGAAAGATATCAGTCTATCCAAAATCGATTTGGGAGATATCGCCTTAGAGAATCTTTCCTTCTCCGTTTGTAATTTTACATCCATCACAAAGCCACACGAAGAAGACTATGAATCCTATACAGAAAGCCTGGATCTCTTCTCCTCCTTAGCGGATCTTGTCAACAAAAAGAAACTCAATGTGGACTATTCCCTCATCTTCACCGACCAGCAGAATGTCACCTTCAATGGCGAAGGGGAAATCGGTGTCGATGTCTCCAAAACGGGTGTCATCAAAGAGAATACGCTCTATACATCCTTAGGCGACTGCTACCTTTCCTTGAATCTTCCCTCTGATAAGAATGATGCTGATAGCATCATCGGACAGGGAATCGAAATGTACTATTCCGGAAATGCTAAAAATCTCTATTTCGGCTATGGGTATGATCAGGAGAGCGACTACGTCTTTCGGAATTCCCTGAGTGACGCGGATATCCGTTCGATGTACGCACTTATCGATTCCAAAGTTCAAGACGATTCTTCCAACACCTCCTCAAGCATCTTCTCCATGTCAGATATTCTTTCGACCCTTTCGAATAGTGATGCCTTCAAGAATCTCAAGAATGATCTATCCAATCATCTTTCCCTGAAAGGACTCGATGGCGTTCTCTCTCTTGCGAGTGACGAACAGGGAATGATTACGCTCACCCTTGATCCATCCACCTTCTTTATCGGAAGCAAATACGAAAGCAATACCGAGAAATTCGTTCTGACCTTATCCAAGACCAATGAGATTCTTTCCATGTCCATCAAAGGAAAGGCAAACGGATGCTCGATTGCCATCAATATGAATTTCGATGATCAGATTGTCGACCATTCAGCTTCCTTCAATGTGACTGACTATCCTCCAATCACGAATTTCGAAGCCATGTCGGAATCTCTCTTTTCTCTTCCAACCGACTTGAAGCAGTTCGACTTGTCCTTAAGTGGCACACTCCAAAATGAAGGAGACAGCGTCCCCTCCTTATCCATCAAGGAAGGTTCAGGCTTGAGCGCCGACTTAACGAGTGAAAAGAAAAACATCTCTGGAGAAGTGGCCTTGACCCACAAGGACATCAACGATTCCACCAAGGCTTCCTCTGATCAGAAAATCGAATTCGCTCTTCAGGATCTTGACGGTCAAATTGAAAACAATTCCCATAAGCTTGTCAACAGAAGCCAGTTCACCTTGGAATACAATGACAACATGCATGTCAAGATGGAGAACAGCGACCTCTATTCAATCATGAACACCATCAATGGCGTCGACAGCGATTCGAATCTTCTCTTCCGCTATCTGAAATTCATGAATTCGGTTGTCGAGACAAGCGGGTCTCCCTTGATGGATGTCATCAACGGAAAAGCCTTGTCCACCTCGGGAATTTTTGCCTACAAATATCTAAAATCCCTATCCTTCAATGAAGGAAGCATCACCCTCACTCTTGATCCAAAGCTCGTGAAAAGCGATTCATTAGAGGGAAGTGAGGCGATTCTTTCTATCCAGTACGATACCACAGAGAAGAAGGTGACTGGTGCTTCCATCAAGGCAAAATATATCCACCTTGTCGGTGGAGAGACGAAGATGACCGATATCGATGTATCTCTTTCCCTCAAGGCTGGAAATGAAAAGAACTATGCCCGCACACTGACAAGCGATACATCCAAGACAAAAGAAGACAAGACGATGCTCGAATATGTCGACAATGTCACATCCTCTTCTTTTGTCGATATCGATGGATTCAAGATTCTTTTAGAATGTACAATCGATACCACAGAAAACAACTTCTTCGACTTGAGCGGAACTTTGAGCCTGAATATCAAAGCCATCGGTATCTCACTGGAAAATGTGACGGCCAATGCCTATGCTCAAATCTATGTCGAAAATGAAACTGCCTATGCCTATTTGAGAATCAATGCCTTCAACAAGAAAGTCACCGACAGCGGCAACAGAGTCACTGAATATTTCATCAAGGAAAAGGAAGTCCTTGTCAACCAGACAACGATTTCAAGCGAAACACAGAAAACAGGTTCTCTCTTCAATCGAAAAACCGAGTATCGCTATACCGCCTCTTCCACCTACTACAAGACCACAAGCGAAAATATCGTCAAGAACATCGCCTACTATATCCTCGATTATTCAATGAATATCGGAAGCGTGACGACCATTGGAATCAAGTCTGGCAATATCGCCCTCAACGAAATCTATAAAGCAATGAATTCGAGTGAAAGTTCTGCCTCCATGAGCAATGACTTCTCCACAATCATCAAGGCGGATTCGACATCCTATGATTCTTCCTCAAACACCTTCGTTCTTGATCTCAACCTGAAGGATTTCCTGAATATCTCTCCTGCTTCGATTGACTCACTCAAATTGACAATCCAACACGAGGATGAAACAACCATCAATGGAAAATCCTATAAGCCACTCAAGTCCCTTGCCATCGATGGAAAATTATCTGTCTCGGTTTTGACCGTCAGCATCACCTCTTCCTCGAGTGTCAATACATTCACCCTCAGCCGTCTAGAAAAGGTCTCCGCCAATACGGCAAAGACCTATATGAAGCGATATTATGACTATTGGAATCTCGTCTATGATGAACTCGGTTCCGATATCTATGAAATCACAAAGGTGGAAAGCGCCGGTTCACCGACAGACAACGGAAAGTCAAAAACGAAATCTGTGACAAGCGATTGGTCCTCGAGTTCATCCTATCCAGATTCCTTGAAGAACAACACCTACTTCTGCTATTGGGAATAGACCCTCTCGGCCTATTCCTTTTTTGATAATCACTTATCTAGGAAGGCAAGAATGTCCTTGACGACTTTCTCTCGGTCGATCTCATTGAGGATTTCATGACGCATATGAGGATAGAGAATCAAGGTGACATCCTTTACACCCAAGGAGCGATACATCTTCTCGAGGGATTTCGGCCCTTTTGCAAAGGCACCCACAGGGTCCTCTGTTCCAGCCACAATGAGAATCTTCTCATTCTTGGAGATTTTCGCAAGGTTCTTCTTTTTATAGAGTTCCTTCAACCCCGTCATAAAGCCAAGAAAGAAGCCATGGGTATTGTAGTGTCCGCAATACGGATCGGCATTGTAGTTCTTGACATTCTCCTTATTGAAGGAAAGCCAGTCATTGTCATCCTCTCGGTTCTTGACGGATTTGATATAGGGACCAAGCGACATCTTGGCCATCAATTTGTCTTCCTTGTCGAAATTCTTCTGATTGGTTGTCATCTTGGAAAGACGATAACCCATATTGATTGCCAGCTTATTGTTCTTTCCATTGCTCGACATGATGATGATCTTATCGACTGTGTCTGGATAATTCTCCAAATAGGCCTGCATGGCAAAACTTCCCATGGAATGACCCATCAAATAGACGGGCTTTTCATCTTTTCTCAGCTCCTGCACCTTGCTATTCAAGGCCTTGAGCATCATCTTCCAGGCACCCATCGGCCATTTTTCCTGATCATCGGGATTCGGAGAATTCTCGCCCTGGCCGAAATGATCCAAGACAGAAACCGAATAGCCCTGGGCATTGAGTTCCTTGGCGAACGTCTCATAGCGGGAGGAATGCTCATTCATGCCTGTGATGGCAAGAAGATGGGCTTTCGGATTCTCGATGAGATAATCATTTCCCTTGAGAGAGAATTCATCATTGATTTTGACTGTGAATATGGACATGGTTCATATCTCCTTCTTGCTTTTATCATATCATATTTTTTCTTTTGCTTGGCCAGAAAAAGTACAATGGTATAATAAACATATGAACGTAAAAGAAAATATCATTCAAGATCTCTTATCGAAGCTGGATTTCTATCTCTCTCAGGATGAACTCTATCTTCATTCTGAGACGACTTCCAATGTATCCCTGATGGGAATCTCTGCCATACAGAAGACATTTTCTGACGCCTTCTATCTAGAAGAGAAAAGCATGGTGACCACCATCTCAGATTCTTCCTATGTGCATTTTTCCAGTTTCTCCATCGATGATTATCAAGGCCACATCAAGGAATACCAGGGAAAAGACAAGACGGATATCCTGAAAAACAATCCCAAGGAATATGATTATCAGACCTATATCCAACTCTATGGAAAACTCAATCAGAAACAGTATTCTGTTCTTTCCCTGCCGAGAAAAAAAGAAGAAATCCTCAACGAAGTCTATCAGAAAGAAGAAAATGAGAAATCCAATCAAATCCAGAACCTTTTCCTCGAAGACATCATTTCAGATGGAATCAAGTCCATCCGTAAGGAAGAAGAAACCTATTCTCTTTCTCTGAATCCGAAAATCACCCATTGCCATCTTTCCTTATCCATACGAAATCGTGGAAAGTTTGACTCCTATCCCGACTTCAAGGAAGCCAGTATGTCTTTTTCCTTTGGAAAAGAAAAACTGACGGTTCATTCCAATATGGAATATCGTATCCGCTATGGATTCATGAACCTTCCCATCAAGCAGGAAAACAGCATCGAGATTTTCATTGGAAAACAAAAAAAGTTCCTCATCGAGGATAAGGAAATCATTGTCGATGAAACAAAGCCTTTCTTCAGCATGTGAGCGAGAAAAGCAGAGATAGGATCGGATAGAAACAGGAAAACAGAACCGTATTGATGATCAAAAAGACCAGGTTTGTCTTTCTTAGTCTTTCATATTTCGTGATGCCCAAAACCTCAGGAAGAAAATAGAAAGGAAGAAAATAGCCGATTCCGGCGAGTTCGACAATCAAGACCGCATGCAACATCAGATCTCCGGAATGATTCTTCGAGGTGAAGACCACAAAGAAGAGAACGATGAGCATGCAAAGAATTCCACACAACACAAAAAGGCTGTATCCCAAATAGAAAGGAGGAAGATGAATTTTTCTTGCTTCCACTTCCGCTTGGTCGACAGCCTTTTTTGTTTTCATTGTTTACTTCTCTTCTTCGTCTTCTTTGACATCCGGACGATATTCGAAGAGATCGCTCGGCTGGCAGTCAAAAATTTCACAAAGTTTGTCCAAGGTCTTCAATTTGATGGCCTTGAGTTTTCCGTTCTTCAGAATGGAAACGTTCGCCATGGTAAGACCAAGTTTCTCGGACAATTCAGTGACCGTCATCTTGTGCTTGGCAAGTTCGACATCGACGTTGACAATAATCATATCTCTATCCTCTCTTTTCCCCTACGGCAAAAAGCATAGGTTCTAAATAAATGATAATCACTTTTCATCTTTTTTTCAAGTAAAAGCCTAAAAAAATATAGTTTTTTATATCAACTATTCTTAAAATTCGTTATCTAGAGCAACTATGTACAACATTTGTCCATAGAGAAGAGTGAAAATCAGGCAAAAATCAGGCATTCAATTCATTCTGAATGGCTGTCTCGATAAGATTATGATAGGGATTGTTTGTATGTCCGTCGAAGGTATAAGAGATCTGAATCGAATATCCGAATTGACCATTCATGGAGACATCACCGAAAATCTTATCGACGTCTTGCACCTTGGTTCAAGCTTGCGTATCCCCATGTCTGGATTTCATCTGTTCTCTTTTTTCGAATCCGGAAAAAACATGATCTATACTCTATAATCCGTATTGAAGAAGTCGACTTCCGGCCAGTATCGGACGACTCCTTTAGGCGAGAACCGGACACGGGTTACGGATATGCGGTGTCCTCCATCGAAGATGGGATCATCCTTCATCAGATAGATGTAGTAGATGTGCTTTGGATCTTTTTCTCCTTTTCTTCGGATATCCTCAAGCAGCAGATCAGTCACATGACAGGCCTTCTTTTCCAGTTCATAAAAATCCACATTCGATCGGAAATCCACCTCAAGGATATAGTGGTCATCATTTTTATCGATGGCATGGACATTGAGAAGAACATCGCTATTTGGCAACTGTTCTTTCGTTGTCACAAAGCGTGTGGAGATTTCCTTTTTCTCAAGAAGAATGCCAAACACATGGTCTGCAAGTTTCTTGTTCCCCTTGAAGACAACCTTCATCACATCATCATCGAGCATGCTTCCCTTGGGTGGCTTTTCATCATACGGCTTTTCAGTCTTTTGTTTCATCTTTTCTTTCCCTCCATAATAGTATTGCTTCCAAAGGAAGGAAAATTACGGAAAAATCGAAACTTTTTTCATCGAAAAAGGGCAACCAAGTCCCTTTATAGGTGCATTGATTGTCCTTCTATTTTTCTTATCGATTCTGAATTGCGTCGATTGGCTTCTTGTTGGCAATCTTGGTGACAGGGAGAATTGAGGAGATGAAGCTTGTCAGTATGGCAACACCAAACAGCAGCAGCACAATCAGAACATTCGGATTCATGAGGTTGAAGGAGAGGTTGGCTGCTTCCTTGAATCCATTATTCAGGGCATAGGAGAGAATGAAGGTGATGATGGTCGAGAAGACAAAGTTGAACATGGCGATGATGAAGGCTTCGGAATAGAAGATCTTGAAGACATCGCTTCTCTTGGCACCGACTGCCCTGAGAATACCGATTTCTCTCTTCTTGTTGTTGATGGAAACAGAGATGAAGTTGTAGAAGAGAAGCATACTGAATACGGCAAGGACGATACCGACATATAAGAAGACCTGGGTGAGTATCGCAATCATATAGGCATAGTTTTCGGTTGTCGAGACTTCACTATTGGAAATCGTGAGTTTCCAGGAACCGACTGGTGCCGATTCATAGTCAGCCAACACTTTCTTCTTCTTGAAGTAGAAATCAAGGAACTTATCCATATTCTTATTGGATATTCCGACATATCCAGTCGTGATCGTATCCTGAGAACTGATTCCATACTCTTTTTCTTTGGCCTTGAGGGTTTGAGCATCGCTCTTGCAGATGGATATCGCAAAATCATCGAGATCAAAGTCGATGCCGACAACACGGAAAGTCGGGAATGTCACGGCTGATTGATAATATTTTTCATCTTCTTTCGAGGTAACCGGAACAATGCTCAGATTCAAGGAAGAGAAATCATAGTTCTGGAAGATTTCTTTTTCTTTATTCTTCTCCTCAATCTGATACTGCTTGTAATAAGTCGTGCTATAGAAGTAGTAACTGAAGGCTTCCTTCTTAATCTGATCCGTCACATCGTCAACTTTATTCTGTTTTATCAATCGTTTGATGATGGCTGCATAATTAGAGTCATTTTTGTATTTCTCATAGGCTTCTAAATAGTATTTCGAAACATATTCATTTCTCAATTGATTCGAGGCATCATTGATCTGCTGAGAGAGAAACACATTGTTCAAGCTCGGATATTTCTTAGCCAATTCCTTCTGATATTCAGAAATGGCATTTAGATAATACTGATAATAGGAAGAGGAAGTGTCATTCTGCATGTTGAAATAACTATTCACATACAGACTGAACAGCTGATATTTCTGCTCATCGGTCGCATTCTGATAGTCTTCATCCTTATAGACATAGGTTCCAGACTCAGAGTCATATGTGCCAATTGCATTCACCGGATAACCAATATATGGATCTGTTCCTTCATTGATGGCTTTGGCTTTATCAAAATCATTCTGATAGAAATCGCTATATTTATCATTGATAGTTTTGAATGTAGCAGCCTGCTTGACGTTATTGGAAAGAACATCACTTGTTTCATCCGTGATGGAATAATCATTTCCGCCATAAACTTCCGGTGCACCCGTGAAGGTGAAACTATACGTTTCATCATCGGAGGTTTCTGTGTTTCCACTTAAAAGAGACAGGAAATAGTTCGATGAAACCAATGTCTCTTCTGAAGAAAGACTCGTCTTGTTCTTGTCGAAGAAATAGGTATTGGAATGATTTGCATAATAGGCGACAGAGAGACTGCTATAGTTATCCGTATTCGGGCGGAGCATGGTCGAAATGAAGATATCGCTATCCTTCGATTCGGAATTATCAGAGACTCCATAGAAATAGACCGCGTGGATTGAGCCCCCATTTCTCAGATTCATGAGAGCCTGATAGTCAGAATTGTTCCAATCGATGTTTTCTGTCGAATTGCGGTATCTGAGATACTTCTCTGGAAGTTTCGTATCGATGATTCCGGTAACTGTCACATTTGTCGACGAGCCAGAATAATTCTGATAGACAGGGAATTGCATACCAAGGACATCCTCTGGCTTAGTGATGGCACTTGTCGAATCAGAATTCGAATCTGATTTCGAAGACATGGAGGAGTAGGTTCCCAGATCTTGCAAAGAGTAGTAGGTATATAAGGAAAGACAGATTTCATTTTCATTCGCAGGAAGGTTTCCGCATGTCAGACTGAATCCAAGATCATCCATCATCTCTTGACTTGCTTCCATGGCATAGCTGACATCTCTCACGTGGAAGTAATCACTGCTCGATTTTAGATTCAGACTGAGGCGGGAATATTTAGTAGTATAAACCTGACTTCCTGTTTCATTCTCGATTTCATCAATTCTCTCTTGCGTCAATCCTTCCGATTGCTTGCCATCATCGGTCTTATCATAATAGCGCAAGGAAAGAACATTGATGTTGTTATCCTGGATGACATTCTTGACAGCACTCTTCTCCGAGAACATCGCCAGTGTGGCACTGGTTCCGAACAAAGAGAAGGAAATCGTCGATAAGAAGATTGTGAAGACCAAGCGGAAAGGCTTCACCCTCATGGACTTTCCGCCCATTTTGAAGGCATGGCCCAACGAGAAGCGGCTCTTGACGACATCGAAGGAATCATTTCCCATTTTGATCTTGTCAGGATTGGTAGAGACGAATTCCTGACGGTTTCCATCCTTGTCGATTCTCGCGGCTTCGCAGAGTGCTTCATTGGCATGGCTATCGGCCGTGATATAGATATCGCTCTTGGCATTCTCGATGGCTTTGTTGATCAAAGGAAGATCTTCCACTGTCAGAGGACGATTCTTTTCGATGCGGATCATGTTGTCACCGATCAGGGAAAGACCATCATTCGCCTGGATGCTTTCCACGCTCGTCTTGGTGATATCCGAAATAACTTTTCCATCCTTCAGTTCGATGACTCGATCACCGAAATGTTCGGCAAAATCACGGTCGTGTGAAACGATGACGACCAGTTTTGTCTTCGAAAGCTTCTTCAGGGTTTCGAAAACCTGTTTTCCGGTATTGCTATCCAAGGCACCGGTCGGTTCATCACCGAAGATGATCTTCGGTTCCTTGACGAGTGCTCTGGCAATGGCGACTCTCTGCTTCTGACCACCGGAGAGTTCATTCGGTTTTCTTTTTCCATAGCCGGAAAGATCGACTTCCCTAAGAATGTTCTCGATGGCTTCGTCGGTGGCTTTCTTATGCTGCAATTGCAGAGCAAGGGCAATATTCTCCTTGACCGTGAAATCGGAAAGAATATTGTATTCCTGGAAGATGAAGCCGAGATAGGTGTTACGATAGGAATCCATCTCGCTTCCGGAAAATTCCTTGGAAGATTTTCCATTGATGATGATTTCACCATCATCCGCCTTGTCCAATCCGCCCATGACGTTGAGAAGAGTGGATTTTCCAGAACCGGATTTACCTAAAATAAAGATGAGACCCGTTTCCGGGAATTTCAATGACACATCATTCAGCGCATGGACAGGTTCGGCATTCTTCACCCTGTATGTGCGCATCAGATGCCTAACTTCGAGCATCATATTTTACATTTTCTCCTTTACCGTAGTATTGTATACAAAGAGAAGACATTATTCAAAAATGGAATGACACAAAAAAGGAAATCAACATACTCGCATTACAAAATAGAAAGTTTGTCAATTTCCTAGATACATTCAGAGGCAAGACCGGCCTGTGTTTTCCGCATAAAAAAACGCCCCCGAAGAGGCATCTTTGACTATCATGGTCGGAACGATGGGATTTGAACCCATGACCCCTTCCACCCCAAGGAAGTGCGCTACCAAGCTGCGCTACGTCCCGAACACCCACCTTTCGATAGGCTTTACAATTATATTTTAACCACCCGTCTATTTCAAGGATTTTTTTACTTTGCATCCTTGTTCTCCTTATTCAGTTCCTGAAGAATATTGTTGGCATCCTCCACTTTCATTTTTCCTTCACTGACCATCTTCAAGATGGTTTTCTGAAGATCTTCCTTCGTATTCTCACTTGTTTCTTCTTTCTTTTCCTCTATTTTTTCTTCCTTCTTTCCTTCTTTTGTCTCCAAAAAAGAAGGCTTTTCTTTCTCTTCTTCCTTCAGAAGCAAGGCGGCTTCCTTCTTGATTTTCTGATAGGGTTTTTCGATCAATTGGAAATAGAGATACGTATACCCTCCCAGGAACAGAAGATTGAGAACATAGATGATGCTATTTCCTGTGGCAATCACTCTCTCACCATTATCCAAAACGCCAAAAAGTCCAGAAAAGAAATACAGCGACTGAAGAATCACCGAAATCCAGGAGGCAATCAAGATACCCCGGCTGATAAAATGATAGTTGTAGAAATAGGAGATCAGGAAGGAAAGAAGCGACATCATGCCGACAAAGCAATACGAAATGATGACAAACACCGTCGCGATGCTTGGAAGAATGACAAAGATGTTCAATGTCTCCTTGTTGGATAAGGTCAGCATCTCATTGAGAAGGTCATATTGGGAATGGGGAACCATCATCAATAAGAACATGCAGATGGAAAAAAGAAGACTGACTAAATTGGGTATATATTGTTTCTTTTCGATTTGATTCGTCATGATTTGTTCCTTCCTTCCAGTTTTTTCTTTTCAAGAAAATATTCATCTCTCTTCATAAGGATTTCCCTTGCGGAATCAAGGGGAACAATCTGGGAGAGTTCCTCCTCCTTGACGCCTTCGAGGGATTCGATCGTCGGATAGAGATCGAGAAGTTTCTGCTTTCTCTTCTCTCCGATATTCTTCACATCGTCATAGATGGTCTTGAAGACCGATTTTCCTCTCTTTCCACGGTGATAGGTGATGGCAAAGCGGTGAATCTCATCCTGCATGCGCATCAGAAGAAAGAAGAGAGGCGAATTCTTCTCAAGCGGAATCTCTTCCCCGGTATCCGCATTGATGAGGGTATCGGTTTCATGCTTGTCATTCTTCTGTAGACCAGCAAGCGGAATATCCACGCCGACATCCTCCTTGGCCTTCAAGCCGACCTGGCACTGGGTTGTTCCGCCATCGAGGATGATGAGATCAGGCATCTTGGCATTCTCTTCCTTGAGCCTTGTAAAACGTCGTGTCAGCACTTCATACATGCTGGCCAAGTCGTCCTGGGGATTTGGTTGGGTGATCTTGTATTTCCGATACTGCTGCGGGGCTTTTTCGCCATTGATGTATTTGACCATCGCACCGACCGGGTCATAGCCCTGCGTATGGGAGTTATCATAGAGTTCAATATCGAGTGGCGTCTTCTTCAGTCCGAGCTTGTTTTTCAGTTCCTCAAGAAGGGAGAGGACATCATCCTCCAGACGGGCAGTCTGGAAATGCTGATCGAGCATCTGCTTTGAATTTTCCAAAGCCATCGCCATCAGGTCTCTTTTCTTTCCCCTGGTCGGAGAGAGAACCTTGATGGACAAGGACTGGGAAAGGACATCCTTGATGGACTCTGAAGGAACAATCAGTTCCTTAGGATAGTCCTTATGCTTCTCATAAAATTCCAGGATGATTTCCTCAAGCAGGTCGTCGAGATCATCCTGCATTTCCTCGACATAGGTATTCTTTCCTAGGAGAACACCTTTTCGATAGAGAAGGAAAATGACGCAGATATAGCCTTCACGGATGGAATAGCCCACGATATCTCTTGAGACATGGTCAGGGAAGATGATTTTCTGGGAGGAAGTGATCTTTTGGATACTGGTGAGAAGATTCTTGTAGTCCTGGGCTCTTTCGAATTCCATCTTATCGGCATATTCCTTCATCTTGGCTTTCATCTGCGCTTCCAAGGAAGAGGAATCGCCATTGAGGAATCGGTTGATTTCCTCAACCATCTTCTGATAATCCTTCTCATCGACCTTCTTGATGCAGGGAGCAAGGCATTGGGACATATGATAATAAAGACAAGGCTTCGAAGGAATGTTCTTACATTTTCGAAGTGGATAGATCTTATTGAGCAGGTCAATCATCTTGAAGGCATCCGAACTATTGGGAAAAGGACCGAAATAGTAATATCCTTTCTCCTTGTCGCTTCGGGCAATCTTTAGATAGGGATCTTCCTTCTTCTTCAAGGCGATATAAGGATACATTCTGTCATCCATCAGCATGATGTTGTATTTCGGATAATATTTATGGATCAGGGAAATCTCCAGAAGAAGAGCCTCTTTTTCGGAATTCGTCTCGATATAGTCGAAATCCCGGATTTCATCGACCATTCTTTTCACTTTTCCGACCTGGGGCCTTGTGAAATACTGCTTCACTCTTTTGACAAGGGATTTTGCCTTGCCAACATAAATGATGGTTCCATTTTCATCCTTCATCTGGTAGGAACCCGGAACATCCGGCAAAAGCGATATCTTCTGTTTCAGGACAGGATAATCCAGATACGACATGCTATTTCAAATGAATGACGGTTGCACCAAGCCCGCCTTCTCCTTCATTTCCAAACTGATAGTCCTTAACGAATTCTTTGTGATTGGAAAGATATTTCCAAAGAGCGTTCTTCAAGGCAAACGTTCCTGTTCCATGGATGATGCGCACACAGGAAAACTTACGGATTCTGGCCGAATCCAAAAAGGAGACCACATTGCGCATGGCTTCATCGACATGCTGACCGATGATGTTGAGTTCGAGTCCCTGGGAGGAACCGACATTGAGAATCGTTTGGTCGATCAAGGCGGTCGGTGCCTTCTTCACCTTGACATCCGCTGCCGTGAGCTTGGCCCTGGTGAGTCCTTGTATCTTTCTTCGAATGCGAAGACCGGACATATCCAAAAGAACTTCATTCTTTTTGACTTCCAGGACCTTTCCCTGCCTTTTGTCTTCGTCAAGAAGAATATCTCCAACCTTGACATCCTTGAGGGCCTCGCTTTTTCCCAAAGGAGAAAGACTGGGGGATTTTTCTTCCTTGATCTTGTTGAGCTGTCCCTTTTTCTGAGAGACATCCGAATAGTTCAGAGACGAATCCCTCTTATTCGATTCCTGTTTCCAGATGCGGTTGATCTCCTCGATTCTTTCATCGACAAGGCGGTTGATTTTATTCTCCGCCTTCATCTTGATGGAATTTCTTTCCTCGTTGAGGGCATCGATGGCCTTCTGTCTTTTCTCGGCCAGCTTCTCGAGATCCTTTTTGGCATTGTCGAGTTCTCTTGCCTTCTTCTCGTTGTCCATCACCTGTTGGGTGAGTTTCTCCATCAGGGCATCAGTATCCTTGTTGCTTCTCTGGTTCTGGAAATCGATGGCATCCTTGAGGATTTCCTCATCCAGGCCCATTTGGCGGGCCAAAAGAATGCCATAGGACTTTCCGGTCGTATGGAGGAGAAGACGGTACGTCGGCTTGAGTCCAGTCGTATTGAATTCCATGGCGCCGGTGAGACATTTCTCATCATTTGCCGCATAAATCTTCAGTCCATCGAAATGGGATGTCAGCATGGTGAGGCATCCTTTCTTCTCGAAGAAGCGAAGCAGTCCGACACCGAGTGCTTCGCCATCCTTCGGAGAGGTTCCCTCACCGACTTCATCGATGATGACAAGGGAATTCCTTGTTGCGGATGTCGTGATATTCTTGATGCCTAAAAGATGGCTCGAGAATGTCGAAAGGTTATCCATTACAGATTGGTTGTCTCCGCCTAGGAAATAGACTTCATCGATATAGGGAATCTTGCATTCATACATGCAAGGCGCCATCAGGCCGAGCTTATCCATCATGACGGTCAAGGCACAGGCCTTGATGAAAATCGATTTTCCACCGGCATTGGGTCCGGTGATGAGAAGGACCTTCGGGTCTTTTCCACCTAGGGAAATGCTATTCTTGATGACATTCTTTGCCTTGAGAAGTGGATGAAAAAGTTCCTTTAGGGAGAATTCATCCTCTGTCATTTCAGAGATGCATCCATTGTAGGAATTGCCAAAGCGGACAGCCCCGAGATAGCGATCGAAATTCAGGATAATCTCATAGTCTCTCTTAAGATATTTGATCTGCTTGTAAGCCTTCAAGGAAAGATCAGAAAGAACTTTCATCACCTCGGTGGCTTCTTCCTGGACGAGACTCGATTCCTTGTTTCTCAGTTCCAGTGCCTCATAAGGAACCATGAAGACGGTCTCTCCCGTCGAGGAATAGGAAATCACGCTTCCTTTGACAAAGCCTTTATCCGAGGTACGGACAGATAGGACTTCTTGGTTGTCTCTTAGGGCAATCGTATCGCTCGATAGATAGGCACTATAGCGATTCTTATACGAATTCATGATATTCGAAAGCTGTCTTCGGATGCTTCTTAATGCACTTCTACAATCACGAAGCTTTGCACTGGCATTATCCGAGACGGTGAGGTCTGGTTCGATGCAGTTGAGAAGATCTCTTTTCAGCTGAATGAGTGGATTGAGATCGAGAGCATCATCATTGAGATGGAAATACTGCTTCTTATCATAGAGAAGATCATAGAGTCCTTCGCTTGCAGAGAGAAGATCAGCAATGGAATTCAATTCTCCACAGGAAAGAACCGACTGTTTCTCAAGGGAGAGAAAAATCGGATCAAAATCGAGAAGGGAAGGAATATTGATCTCATGTCCGTCATGCAGAAGACAGGAAAATTCCTCCAGATATTCATGGGAAAGGAGGATATCATCCTTCGATGTGGCTAGATATCTCTCCCGGCTGAAGTTCTTCTTCAGTCCCTGAAGGGAAAAGAAGCCTTTCAGTTTTTCGATGACTTCGTCAACTTCATGATTCAAATAATTTTCTTCCATATTGTCATTCTCATTCTATCCATAACATAATAGGTATTATATCGCAGAAGAAGGGAATTTCGACCTTTCAGGAGTGAGAAAGAGTTTTCTATCCGATTGAAAAATCCTTTATAATAGTTGCATGACTTACATAACCATCAAGACAGACTTGGCCAAGGCCAGCGAAATCAAGGATTTTCTGAAAGCAAAGGAAATCAATGATGAAAAACATCCCTATGACTATTTCGACACATCCTATCAGGGCATCCATATCCACGCCTATAAAAACAAAAAGGAAATCTATACCATCTCTTTTTCCGGAGAGGAAGAAAAGACAAAGGAACTTGCAAGCATCTTCTCCACAGACTTCACAATCAAAAAGAGTGAACCAACCGAGATAAAATCCCACAATATCTTGGAAGGCTGGGAAGACTTTGGTCCTCAGATTGGATCGGATGAAGTCGGAAAAGGCGATTTCTTTGGTCCCTTGATCGTCGTTGCCAGCTATGTCGGAAAAGAAGATATCCCCTATTTGGAAAAGATGAAGATCAATGACTCCAAGAAAATGAATGATGATTACATCCTCCAAATCGGACCGGACCTAAAAAAGAAAATCAAGAACTACATCGTCCTGATTTCCGCGGATAAGCTCTCCAAACTCCATGACAACCACATCAACATCGATAAAGCGCTTTCCATCGCCCACAATCATGCCCATCGAGGCTTGATGGAAAAATATGATCTTCCAGATTTTCTCATCACGTATGTCGATCAATTCCTAGCGGAAGACAATTACCGAAAATATGTCGCCGATGACATCATCAAAAATCCACTCTACTTCCGAACAAAGGGGGAGACCTATTATCCTTCTGTCGCTGTTTCGAGCGTCATTGCCCGCTATACCTTTTTAATCGAATGGAAAAAGATGGAAGAGGTTTTCCATATGCAGATTCCCAAAGGAGCCTCCAAAATTGTCGACACGACATTCGGAAGACTGAAAAACCTCTACGGAGTCGAAAAAGTCGCTCCCTATGTAAAAAGATTTTTCAGCAACTACACAAAACGGATGTAATATTTTATAATAAAAGAACCAACCAGAAAGGAGAGGATGAACATGAAGAAGAATTTTCTTTTTGCCGCGTTATCTTTAGTGTCCAACTTCTCCAAATACCACGAGGACAATCAGGGTATCAAGGGAATGGAAATCGAGAAAAACAATGAATTCATCATTTCCGGAACCTATAAGAACGTCAACAACTTCTGGGGACTCAATGTCACAGATACCGGTACGGAAGACTATTTCTATACCTTTGAGCAGAGTGACTTCTCCAAGGTGATCAAAAATGGAGAAGAAGCCAAATTCGAAGATATCAAAGAAGGGGATACCCTCAAGATCACATATGATGGAACCGTCTCTTTAGTCTATCCACCAAAGCTCAACAACGTCTCCAAAATCGAAATCGTCGATAAATGATGGCCACTGGATGCCATCTTTTTTTATTTACTATTTAGATCTTTGAATTTTGGGGAAACCGGCATATTTTAGTTGAAAAATATCTATCAAACTTTTTTTAATGGAAGAACCATTCAAATGGAAAAACAGCCCTACTGGTCGAAGGTGCTCGACGTATCGGAAAATCCACAATTTGCGAAAAATTCGCAAAAAACGAATACGATTCCTATCTATTTATCAATTTTGCCGACACAAAAAATTCATTCACCAAAGATATGAGAGGCATCTTTGAGAACATAAGCAACTACAATGAATTCTTTCAAGAACTGCAGATGCTGACCAAAATAAAATTGCATGAGAGAAAATCTGTCATTATTTTTGATGAAGTTCAGAAATATGTCCCGGCAAGAGAAATGATAAAATTTCTCGTCCAAGATGGGCGATACGATTATATCGAGACAGGTTCACTGTTATCCTTAAAAAAGAATTCCAGAAAAATAGTGATTCCTTCCGAAGAAGTCAAAATCGAAATGCATCCAATGAATTTCGAAGGGTTTCTTATGGCCGTCAACGAAGAAGAACTTCTGAACTACATCAAGGAATGCTATAAGGGGAAAAGAGCATTGTCCGAAGTTTTTTCATAAGAAAGCCATGAAATTATTCCGAACCTATATGGCTGTCGGTGGAATGCCTCAGGCTGTCAATGAATATATCGAATCCGGCGATTTCGAACAGGTTGACAATATAAAGAAAAATATCATCAATCTATATCAGGAAGATTTAGGAAAAATATCAAGAAAATCCTCCTCAGTCACCCCGCTCATCATCTATGACAGAATCCAAAGTTTCTTCTCGAATCACACCTTCGAAATCAGTCCATCATCCTTTTCCAAGAACACAAAATTGTATACTTGCCTAAACAATATCGATGAATTGGAATCGAGCAAAATCGTCAATGTCGCCTATGAAATGAAAAATATTGATTCGACATTGACTCTCGGATTCAATCTAAGTAATGTCAAGGTCTATTCAGCGGATACCGGACTCCTCATCAGCAAAATGTTCTATAACAAGAAATATTTTGACAATACATTGTATAAGTCTATCATACTGGATAAGATGTCTGTCGATGAAGGTTTTCTATTCGAAAACATCGTTGCCCAGGAACTGAAATCCAAGGATTATGCACTCAAATACAATAGTTTTTACAAGGAAAGCGGCAATAGAAAATATTCTATCGACTTCTTACTGGAAGACGGCAAAAAGATCAGTCCGATAGAAGTGAAATCATCCGATTACACCCATTCCAGCATCGACGAATTTGCAAGGAAATATCATCAATACATCCAAAACAAAATCATCATCTATACAAAAAACTATAAGGAAGAGGAAGGGATTCTTTACCTTCCTATCTATATGACGATGTGCTTATAAATTTCATATCCATCATCCGATTTGACTATACATCCAATAGAAATTCTTCATCTTCCAAGCGAAGCCTGAATGAAATTCCCTAGAAAAAAGTGTAAAAATGACTATAAACTCGCTAGAAAAAAGTGCAACCATTCTTTTACGCCGAACATTTATCATAGAAAAGCATCTGAAATGAGACTGATAATGAGACCTTTTTCAGCATGAAAAAACGACCAACCTAGATAGAGATTGATCGTTTCATTTATCTATTCCTGGACTTTCTTGATTTCCTGGATGAGGAGAGCAACCTCTTCCTTGGTCATGCCGGATATGGCAAGACGGATTGAGTTCTCGTTCATCGGAACGACATACATATGGGAAGAAACAAGTTTCTTGGAAACTTCGAATGCATCCTTGATCTTCAGCGTGATGAAGAAACCACTCTTGTATGGATAGTATTCGATTCCTGCTTTTTCGAGTTCTTCCATCAGAATCTTGCTTCTTTCCGCAAGGATATCGGAATTCTTCTTGACCTCGGCATGCAGTTCATCGATCTTCGTCTGGTCATTGAGAACCTGGCTGATGGCAATCTGAGCCGGACCATTCGGAACGGAATAGGTTCCTCTTGCAATGGCATCGAATCCTCTCTTGACCTCAATCTGATTTTCCTCATTCGGACAGAGAACGATCAAGGAACCGACACGGAGACCATAAAGACCGAACAGTTTCGAGCAGGAGAAGCAAATCGCCGGAAGGAAATCGCATTTTCCCTCTGCGAGTTTTCCAATCAAACTGCATTCTTTTCCATCGATATGGAAGAAGGAGATATAGGCGATATCAAACAAGACCGTGAGATATCCTTTTCTTCCTTCCTCATTGAGGATAACGAACAATTCATCATATTCTTCCTTCGTCATGCAATAGCCTGTCGGATTCTGGCAGGGATCATTGATAACCAAGAGGACATGGTGATATTTCTCTCTTGCCTCTTGAATCGTCTTGCGGATGGAAGGAAGATTCAATCCACCCTTTTCATCAAACATTTCATACGTCATGCAGGTCGCATGTGCCTTCTTGGCAATCAGCTTGTAGTTTGTCCACATGACATCGGGAAGCAAAACCGCTTCACCTTCCTCCAAGAAGAGGTTGAAGGCGATGGAAATGGCACCCGTGCCGCCTAAAGTTCCGCCGGCATACGGCTTGTAGAGAGACTGGATCGTCTCCAATTTCTCGGC
This sequence comes from Bacteroides uniformis, assembly GCA_963600815.1. GTDB lineage: Bacteria > Bacillota_I > Bacilli_A > RFN20 > CAG-288 > Enterosoma. The sequence goes on from CAVCCX010000020.1 coordinate 26,366, forward strand.
AAAAACATACTTCATCACGCCATCCAGATAGGAGGCAACACCAGATGTTCCCGGATAGCCTAAGTTATCCGTGATATGATCCTTGATGGCTTCCTTGATCAATGGAACAGATCCGACTTTCTTATCATCGTCTAGGAAAGTGCCGATGGATGCGTTGATGACCTTATTGCCTTCTTTTGCATCCTTCAAAGCCTGAGAGTTGATTGCAATGATGTCCGTCTTGGAAACGCCCTGTCTACTTCTTTTTGCAACGAATTCTTTCATTTGAAGAGCTCCTTGGATTCTGAACACGGAAAAATTATATCACGTATGAAAATCTTTCAAAGAAGCATTTCATGATAGTAAGGGGTTTCAAGAATTTTTCGATATTATAGGATACGAAATCGGCTTATTTTGAAAATATTTTCATAGCCATGTGAAAATATTTTCATTCTTTTTCTTTGCTCAATTCCTCTTTTAGAAAAGTATAGACTATGCTTTCGCATGTGTCTTTATTCATGTCGATGCCTAAAAGATAGATCTTATGGAAAGAAAGATAATCCTCGACTTTTTCATTCAAGGCCGGGAAGAGGATCATCACCTTTCGGACGGCACCAACCCGCAGTCCTTCCTTGGAGACAAAGCCGAACTGGAGATAGTCGCTTGCCGTCAGAAGGATATCCTTTTTAAGGTCCTCTTTTGCATTGAACTTGAAAATCGGTATATATTTGATTTCCAAAATCAGGTCAAAGAGAAACATATTTGTTTCGATGTCGTAGACTTCCATGATGAAATCCGGAGAACGATGCTGTGAATTGATGCTGACGGTGCAATCCATCTCCTTGTTGGTCAGAAAATCCTTGCAAAACGGACCATAGAGAACCTTGACCATCCTCGTCTCACTTTCATAGACAAAGGAGGTTTCATTTTCCTTGAGGAAGGAAGAACCCAACTGGCTGACTTTCTGATAGCCAAGTTCCATCAAAGCCGTATGGATGAGATAATAGCCGTAGAGTTCGAAAAGTTCACGGGCCGGCTTATAGGAAACCTTGTCCTTATCCGGAAAAATCTTCTTTTGCATCTCACGGATTTCTTTTGCCATGGGAGAGGAAGATAAGTAGGATGGCGTGGATAAGAGAGTGATTTTCTTGATTCTCTCATCCTGAAGAAAGGCATCACAGATATGATTGTACTTCATCAGGATATCAATCAGGCTATGTAAGCCTTGTCTTTCTTCCTTAAGCTCATTCATCTTCTTTTGAAGAACGATGTCCTGCTTGGAAAGACGGACATCCATATAGAGATGTTCTTCTCTCCGTTTTGTCAGCTTTTCATATTCTTCGTTTACCTTATATAGGGAAAAATGATTCCTTGTTTCTTTTTCCTTCAGGGAATTCAAGAGAAAGGACACCTTTCTTTTGAAGGCATTCATCCGATATTTCAGAAGCTGGTTCTCTTTCGAATCGAAAGAGAGTCCTTTTTTCTTCGTCAGTTTCTCCGAAAAAGGATGGGTGATGTTTCTTCTGAACGTCTTGTAGTCTTCTCTTCCAGCAGGAAAATACCCATAGACTGTCACGACTTCCTCCTTGAGGGAGGAAAGCATTCTTCTTTCGAGAGTCTTGAAGGAAAGAAGATTCTCTTCCAGACGATGTGTCAGAAGCGGATAGGACTGTTCAAGAGAGTCCACATCGCCTTCCCTGGAGAGTTCGCGGGTGATGTTCTTCAGGATGTCTTCGAGTCTTGAGATGATATTGTCAAATCCATCTTTCCCCAGAACCGAAATATTCTTCACCTCGAAATAGAATGTCTTTTTCGCTGTTTTGCTTTCATAGGAAAAAGAATAGATTCCCGGAAGGTAATAGTATTCATTTCCACCGGAAACCTTATACGTCACATCGCTTTCCAACGTGAGCGTATCTTTTTCGATGGACATTCTTTTTTTCGTGTTTTCATTCAGTGCCTGATAGCATTGCATAGATAGGCTGCTCTTTTTCTCCGTATGAAAAGAAATGCGGAGATGAGAGGTATCTGTCATCGAAAAGAGGATTTTTTCCTTTTCCTTCTCGAGGTCAAAGATTTTCGTCTCCTCCCGATTGACGGTGACGTAGAGTTTATCGGACATAGCCATACCGCTTCAGTTCGAGGATCTTGTTGACGATTTCCTGCTTGGAGAGTTCGAAAGAAGAGATTTCGCTATATTTTTCAAGCAGATCATAGATCGGAGAATGAATGCTTCCATCCTCCATTTTGCATCCTAAGACCTCGCTGAGAATCTCTTCGCTGCCACGGATTCTTCTTAAGACCGTCTGGCGGAAGACATAATCGAAAGCCTGTTTTGTTGTGATATCATCCATCGTCGCCTCCTCTTCGATATTCGAATTGGCAAGATAGAGAGCGATGTTGCGGACAGTTCGGAAGGAGATGCCCTTCTGCGGGTCCTTCTCGGAAAGAATCTTATTGAATTCATCGAAGAATTCACGCATCGTCGGTGTTAAGAAGGAATTGAAGTTGAACGTCTTTGCCATCCTTGGCATCAAGGAAGTCAGTTCACCCTGATAGGTCTTCGAATTTTCTTCTTCCACCTTATCGAGCATGACGCCATTGTATTTATCAAAGGAGGCACGGCGCAAAGAAATCACAAAGGAACGGTCAAGCAGTCTTTCCGAGAGTTCCTTTGTCGTATCGTCGAGATTGATAGTTCCGACAAAAAGGACATTGTCGCCGATCTTGATGGAATCGGGATAGAGATCCTTGTTCCTGCATTCCAGGTTCTTGTCGTAGAGTCGAAGGATCCTTCGATCCTTCTCTCTTTCCAGAATGGAAAGGAACGGCGCAAAATAGTATTCGATCTGTGCAAGATTCATCTCATCGAAAATGACCATATGCATCTTCTCGGGATTTTCAGCGGCGTGCTTGAGGAAACTGACCAAGCCAGTCTCGCTTGACATATAGCTTTCATTGGCCGGATTATAGAATCCGAGCATATCGCTCGGCTCGGTGTAGCTCGGCGAAATCGGAACAAAGAGAAGCGTATTGTCTTCTTCCGTCATATTGAAATAGTTGGCATATTCCAAAGGAAGACGGGTCTTTCCGGTTCCGGACATGCCGGCAAGGATCGTCAAGAGTCTGCATTTCAGGCAGGCATGGAAATTCTTGACATCATCATCGAAGTAGTAGAGGTTCTTGCTCTTCAGATAGGACTCAAAGCCAAGAAGAGCCTTTCTTGTGTCATACTGCTGCTCGGTGGGATAGGTAATCTCCTCCATCTCATCCTGTGACTCATCATTCTGATAGGGAAGAGCCTGCACCTTCCTCATGAGAGGAAGACTTGCCTTTTCCAAGAAGCAGTATCCGATTGTATTCTCATCATGAAGGAAGCCGCTTCTTACAAAATCATCGCTATCGAATAGAAGATCGAGATAGCCTTCATCGCTTTTTTCCCATTGGCAGTTGTAATCCGAGTTCGCACTCATCGTTAACGGAGCCATGACAAGATGACATCCATAGAGAATGTATTTCGGCTTGCCAAAAAGACTCATGTTCCAGTTGGAAAGGGAGAAGGTCTTATGAGCCAAAAACAGTCTGAAATTCTGCTCATTGAGAATTGGGACGACAAAGAAGCTTTCATTGGCATGCTGGAGAGGAAGCGTTCTTACATCCTCATTGGCATCGACATTCTTATAGAAAATATTCTTCTTTTCATCGTATTTGTAGAACGGCGTGAAAAGGAGCATTTTGTCCTTCATCGCTTCGACGACGATTTCCTCTTGTCTTTTCACATCCTCCTCTGAATCAGAGACATAGCCATCCCAGAGGCCAAGGAACTGCAGGAGATTGTCTCCCGTGACGGTATAGCAGGCTTTTCCATCAATCATGGCCTTGTTCCAGAAGACCGATTCATTCTCAAGAAGAATATCCGGTTCATCCGAAATCGGAAGAAGGGCACACTGAAGGTAGTAGTGATTCTGGCTGAGCATCATGAAGGTGCGATAGAGGACAGCCAAGACGACATGATCGGAAACTTCGTTGAATTTCTCGCTCAGTACGCTGTAATCTTTTTCCTTTTCCATCCTCATTCTCCCTTCTCAAGAAGACCTAGGATCACATAGGCCTTCACAAGTTGATCCATCGCAAGATCATAATGGGATTTCTTCAATTCATCACTGGCTAGCTGAAGAATTTCCAAGGCATTGCTCTGCTCAACCAGAAGCGTGCTTTTGTCGATATCGGCCATCTTTCTTTTCGAAAGGGTATTCAGTTTTTTCAGGATGGAAGAGAGCTTTTCTTCATTCTCGCTGTTCTTCTTTTCCAGTCCATCGCGTTCCTTTTTCAGTTGGGAATAGGAATCCTTCAGAACGGAGAGTTCATCCTGAGTTTTCTTGAGCTTGTTTTCGGATGCGTCGTATTTCTTCTTCAGGTCATCGAAGTTCTTCTTGTCTTCCTTGGCCTGCTTGCTGACAGCCTGATTGATTCTTGTCTCGACATCATCCCTCTTGGGAATCTTTGGCAAGCCAATTTTCGTTTTCTTCTCTTCGATTTCTTCTTCAACCGGCTCTTCTACCGGAAGAGGTTCCTCCTCTTCGAGTTCAAAGCCGAAGGCCTTATAGAGAATCGCCTTGTTCTCCCTCTGGCCATATTTCTTATCCTCATCAATGGCGGAATGAATCATCTCGGCTGTGGCATTCTGATAAGACTCTTTTCCGACGATGGACTTCAATAGTTTCTCTTCGAACTGCTGATAATATTTTTCTGGAACATTCTCTTCCTTGGTGAAGAGAAAGACAAAGAAGCTCTTCACAAAGGAGGCTGGCGGATTTCGTCGATCCTTGTTGTTCCATTCTTTCGATCCTTTTCCGAAGCGTTTTCTTCTTGTCGACTCATCGGCATAATAATCAATCGCAATATTCTTCAGTCTCTCAATGCTCGCAATCGTACACAGTCTCTCAATCTCCTCGTCACTCAACGAAGCTAAATTCTCTTTATTCAAGTACATTTTCCACGATCTCCTTTACCTTTTTCTGGAATTCGCTCTTCAGGGATTCCACCTTCGTCTTTGTCGTCTTGATTTTCACTTCCTTCTTCTTTTCCACAAACTGTCTTTTTTCCTGTGGAGGAATTTCTTCCTTCGTCTTCGAGAGATTATCGATATTGAAATACACCCGGTCGAGAGGAAGATAGGTGTCGAACAGATAGACTCTCAGTTCATAGATATCGGATTTCGCATCCGGCTGATAGACAAAATCATTGATCTTATTCGGAAAAGTTCTTGTCTCTTTCGTGTTTTTCCCAAGATTGACGATCTCAAATCGATCCGTCGAAAAAAGAACCTGAATCTCTTTTGAGACGACAAGATTCTGCCCATCCTGCTGCAAATAATAGGCCATGTGGATACCTCCTTTTGATATCCTTTATTATACGTTTTTGCTATGATTGCTAAAAGTCTTTTCAAAGAAAATGCCTAGGC
>CAVCCX010000021.1:0-30689 GCA_963600815.1 Bacteroides uniformis
TTTGGTTGATGTTTCTGAAAAAATCGTCTATTTTTTATGGATGTCATCAACATCCGACTTCTTACCATTTTGTGGATATAAAAACTTTAAATGCTATTAATTCAGATAATCTTTATTTAATAAGAATTCTATTAAATTCATAACTATATAGCCCTTTTGATTTCTATGATAAGTCACAAAGTCATCAAAGGTTATAATCACTTTATCAAAATTATCATTTATGTTATCTAAAGATTGCTCTTCCTGCTTCTCTTTTTCTATATCTGGGATAGAGTAAGCTGATTGAATATAGATTTTTTTAAAACCCTTGTTAGCAACAAAATCTACCTCATAGTATTCTTTAGCTCCATTGCCGTTAGCTGCTCTGACATTCTTATCAACGACTCCAACATCCACCAGGAATCCTCGATGAATTAACTCGTTGTAAATTAAGTTTTCCATCAAATGAGTTGGCTCGACTTGTCTGAAACCTAAAATGCTATTTCTAATTCCTAAGTCAGTGAAGTAATACTTTTCATTGCTTCCAATATATTTCCTGCCTTTGACGTTATACCTTTGTGCTTTGCTAAGCAAGAAAGCATCTTCGAGGTAGGCAAGATACTTGCGAATTGTTTCAGCTGTTATTTTGCATTTAAGATTCGACTGGAAAGTATTGACTAGTTTTGTTGGGTTGGTTGTGCTACCAACTAAAGAGGCCATAACAGAGACAACAGAATCAAATTCTTCAATCTTCTTTATCGAATTTCTATCCTTAAGATCTTTAAGATATATAGTACGATAAAGGTTAGAGAGATATTCTTGCTTTGAAACCTCATCTTTAGCAAGAACACATAGAGGAAGTCCTCCATATCGCATGTAATGAAATAAAGCTTCTCTTTTATCGCCACACATAGCTTCGTAATACTCAGCGAACGTAAGCGGTTGAATAAAGATTGCATCACCTCTTCCTCTGAATTCAGTAGCGATATCATTTGAGAGAAACTTTGAATTACTGCCTGTTACATACACTTCCAAATTCTCATAATTCAAATATCCATTCAAAGTTCCAACAAAGTTTTCTAAAATCTGAACTTCATCCAAAAGAAGATAATAGGCCTCGTTTTCGTTTTTGATCAAACTAGATATGTAGGCCCTAAACTTCTTGGAATTAACCAGAAAATGGCCTTTATCATCTTTAACTCTAGTAGGCAACTCAGGAAAGAAAGCATCCAGTTTATCCACATCATCATCAAAATCAAAAGCAAATCTAATAATATTTGCTGGTTTTGTGCCGTTTTCTGAAAGGTATTTATAAAAAATTCTATTTAAAAGATAAGACTTTCCACACCTCCTAATACCAGTAACTATCTTGATCATGTGATTACCGATACGACTTGTTAGTTTATTCAGATATTCTTCTCTTTTAAATTCCATAATTTTACCATCCTATTTAGTTTTTTTTCGTATTTACGAATTTTTACTAAATACATTATACCCTAGATGGATCAAGATATTAAATGCTGTATTTAGTATTTTTTCGTATTTACGAATTTTTACTAAATAGAATCCGCTTTGCATAGAAATCTTAGAATGAGAAAAAATCAAACAAAAGGGCCATGCGAGAAGAAGAATCTGATGGTAAAAATTCAATTTGCCACGCTAATAAATGCCAAAAAGTCAAAAAATCTTTGAGACAAAGGATGATTTTATCTTTGCTGCATGTCAGGTGAATAGGTAAAAGAAAAATAGTGGCTTTCGCCACTCTCTTTCTTTGTCGTTATGGATGGAAGTCAACTTCGCTTTGGTTGATGTTTCTGAAAAAATCGTCTATTTTTTATGGATGTCATCAACATCCAACTTCTTACCATTTGGTGGAGATGATGGGAGTCGAACCCACGTCCAAACAGAAATCTCTAGTGAGGAACCACAGTTTCTTTTACGTCTCACTCTTAGAAAGAAACCAGACATAAACGAAGATGTTTTCTTTCGATCCTTTGAGATGTCACACAATCATGGAAAGGAAGCATGATTATGAAGCAAGGTCTAAATAATCAAACGGGATGAGATTGCAAGATCACGTCTGATTCGTGCAAGGGGCTCAATGTCCCCACTAAGAGCGCTAAAGCCGAATTAGGCAGCGCAGGCCATCATGGCCGGAGCACGGAACATAACAGGTTTATTGGCACTTGTAATTGTGTCGGCTTTTAAGGAAGCCACTCCACTGCCCTCAGAAGTCGTTCCTGCCTGTCGAAACCGGAACATCCCCATAGCATTGGATATTATAGGCTTTTCCAGTCTTTTTTCAATAGTCTTCTAGAAAAAGGAAAGAAAATGGGAAAAAATGTATCAAAAATGCCTTCCAGATAGCTGGAAGGCATCGAATCAGATTCCGAGATCGGGTTTGAACTTTTGGGCTTTTTTGTAGGAGGCTTGGAAGAATTCTTCTTCTTTTTGGACGCGATGGGAATCCTTTTTAGAGAAGGATTCGATTTTCTTTGTTCGGGCCTTCAGAAGATTATCCACGGCTTCCTTGTCTGAATGGATACAGGCAAGAACAAGGATGGCTGTGCGATAGCCAGAGAGGGCATAGGGATTGGTGACATTCTTTCGGTCGTCTTTTCTTATGCCGAGGTAGGCCTTATTGGCACCGGGTTCGTCATCGACCAAAAACTTCAGATAGACACTTTCCTGGGCGGGAAGACAACGTTCTTCCTCGAGGTAGTATTTCGCATAATACTTCATATTATCCAAATCGGCATAGGCCTGCGAGAGCTTGGATTCATAGAGATCCTGAAGATAGACATAGTAGAGGGTGTGGAGCTTGTAGAAGGAATCATAGGAACTGAAGGATGGAACGAGGAAGTCTTCGCCAGTGAGTTCTCTTCTCTTGTTGATCTGATGAATGTTGAAGGCGACTCTGTCTTCTTCATTCTTCGTCATGATGAAGTTGAACATATCGGTCGGATAGTCCTGACGGAGAGGAATCATCTCGTATAAAGGAGTCAAGAAGCCATAGCAGACGGCGAACAGGAATGTCCAGCCAAAGTTGGCGGCAGCTCCCTTCTGCTGATTGATGACAAAGAGGAACATGAACATCAGAGTCAGAACAAGAAGGATAGCTTCGAAGATGATGCCTCCGAAGAAGAGGAGGGTGGGATTCTTTTTCGTGTCATCGTCCTTTGGGGCGAACTGCATGGAGATGGTGAAGAAATCGAGGATGTTGTAGCTGATCTTGGTTTCACCCTTGTGGGCTTTGTTGATCATAAGACCCAATATCTTGATATAGATGATCTCATATCCAGCGATTTTCCCAAAGAGGATTTTTCCAAGGTTGTAGACAAGGAACGTCAGAACGACACCGCCGAGAATTGCGACGAAATAGTAGAGATAGCCATTCATGTTGGAAATGAACTGGGCGTAGGAATAGTTCTGGGCAAAATAGATACCGATCAGAAAGCCGAGATAGACAAGAGTCAGCGGCCATGACGCATTATAATCCAACAGAGACTTTGGGGCTTCTTTGCTTTTTCTTTCTTCCATAGAGAAAACCTCCTTTGATAGCACAATGAATAAAAACTATTATACGACTTTTCGTGCATGGTTTGAGAGGATATTTATCTCACCTTCATGGCTTTTTTTGCCTTGGAGAGATCCTCTTCCTTGACTGTGAAAGGCAATTCTGCAAAGGAATGCGCGATTGGAAGAGACTCAATCCATTTTTCCATAGCGGAAATGACTCCATTGAGCGAAGAGGAGGACGGAAGAGAAAACACTTCTTTTCCAAAATGGAGAATCTTCTCTTTCAGTTTCAGTTTGTTCAAGGAAAGGAATTCCGGCATCAGTAAAGCGATTCCCTGGCCATGGGTCAATTCCGGATAGATGCCGCTGAGGATATGCTCTCCCTTGTGGACGAGGAAGATTTTGGCTTTTCCGTAATTGGTGAAGCCGTTGTGGGCAAGGGTTCCGAGAATCATCATCTCTCTTCTGTATTCGATATTTTCCAAGTCAGAAAGAATCTTCGGCGTGAGCTGGACAATGTTCTTCATCACCATCAAGGCGAGATCATCACAAGGTTCGAGTTCTCTTGAAGGAGAGAAATATCTCTCGAAGGAATGGCAGAACATGTCGGCAAGTCCGACACCGACCTGATAGGCTGGAACACTCAGCGTGAGACAAGGATCCATCAAGGAGAAGAGAGGATAATTGGTGATGGAATTGAATCCGCACTTGAAATTATGCTCGCGGTCAGAGACCACGCACGAATCCGACATCTCCGATCCTGAGGCGGCAAGAGTGAGAATCGTTCCGACTGGCAGGGCGTGGAGAGGCTTGATCACATGCTTATTGAAGTCGAGCGGATCGCCTTCATAGTAGAAGCCGTGGGCGACACTTTTTCCGGCGTCGAGAACCGAGCCTCCGCCACAGGCCAGGATGAGATCCGGTTGGAATTTCTTGGCTTGTTCAACCATGATCCGGATATCCTTGATGTCCGGATTGGCTTCGATTCCGGAATATTCCATGAATTCGATACTATATTCGCTTAGAGAAGCGATGATTTTGTCATAGGCCTTCATCTTCTTTAAAGAATGTCCGCCATAGATCAGATACACCTTGGAGAAGTGATAGTCCTCTTTGATGATCTTTCCAATCAAGGAGATACCGTTCTCACGGAAATAAATCTTCGTCGGACAGCAGAAATCAAAATCATTGGTCATTTTTCTTTTTCCTTTCTTGATAAAAAGAAGGCTGACGATGCAGCCTTTTCTTAGCGGATGATGCGGGCGATTGTTTCCCTTGTTCCTTCCGCAGAACCCATGATGGCTTTGCAATAAGCGATGCATTTGTCCTTGCTCGGAAGAAAGTCGTTCTTGATATACAGTCTTGCCTGCTCAAGAAGGCCGGCGATATAGAAAGACACGATGGCATCTTTCTGTTCGGAATACAGGGAATGATATTCCGAGATGTTCTTCGAGAAAATGAGATCCAGGAGTTTCTTTGTGTAATTGTAGAGACCATCCCACAAAATCGCCTTGGATTGTTCGTCCTCATTGCAGATCTTGATGAATTCCGCATTGTTGTCGCAGTAATTGAAGACATCGGAAATCATGTAGTCTTCCTTGATCTGGTTCTTGAACGACTCCTTTATGTAATAGGTCAGACAGTCATTGATGGTATTGAAATAATAGTAGAAGCTCTGCCGGGAACATTTCATGCTCTCGCAGATGTCGGAGATGGAGACCTTGGAATATTTCTTTAGGTACATCTGACGATTGAGCTCCTGGGCGAATTCGAACTTTCTCTTGTTCATATATTCCTCCGATCTTCTTCTTCGACAAAAACAATTCTTGGCAAAATTCGATTTTTGATTATACAAATTTTGGTTTTTGTCATCTCATTTTACGTGATAAAAAAGAGAATAGCAAGGGAAATGAAAGCGGTTCAACGAATTTGTGCCTAAGAAATAAAGACACTCTGAAGAGGAGCAAAAAGGAATCGTTTCGAAAAGAGAGATGGAAAATTCATTTCTCATCCAAAAATGGAAATGAAAAAGTGGGCTTTTGACCCACTTATTTCACATAGAAGAAAAAGAGAAGAAGGGATGATAGGACAAGAAGGAGAGCGGAGATCAATAGAATGATCTGTCCGACAATGTATTTCTGATAGTCCTTGCTCTCTTTGTAGTCTTCTTTGGATGGATATTTATTCTTCCGATAGAGAAGATTGTCCTTCCTTGCAAAGCGGATGACCACAAGAAAGAAATAGACAATGGCAAATAAGGCGGGAATCGATTCTGTGATGGCTTTCCGAGAGAAAATCAATCCGAAGAGAAAGCCAAGTCCAAGAGGAACCAACGTGAAGAGAAGAACAAGAAGGATTCTTCTGAGAAGAACCTTCCTGTCGATTTTCGGGATGTACATATTTAGTCCTGAAGAGCCTTCTTATAGTGTTCTTCGTAGGCTTCGAGGTATTTCGGATTGATTTTGTCCTGGCTCCAGTCCTCGGCCAGCTTCTTGGTGGCAAGGATATAGTGACCTTCCTTCACCTCAATCCAGGAGCATTTCTCATAGTCGAGATCGGCTTTGTCATAGACGAGCTTCTTTCTTTCATCCTTGGTTTTCGGATCTGGCTGCGGAATGGCCGTCAACAAGGCTCTCGTATAGGGGTGGATCGGATGGGAATAGATTTCCTCGGCTTTGCCAAGTTCGACGATATGTCCTTGGTGCATGACGGCGATTCGATCGGAGATATAGCGGATGATGCTCAAATCATGGGCGATGAAGAGATAGGTGAGATTCTTTTCTTTCTGCATCGTCTTCAGAAGGTTCAGAACTTGGGCACGTATGGAGACATCCAGAGCGGAGATCGGTTCATCGGCCAGAACGAGGGATGGCTCGATGACTAAGGCTCTGGCGATACCGATACGCTGTCTCTGACCACCAGAGAATTCATGGGGATAACGGCTGAGATGTTCAGGAAGAAGTCCGACAGCTTCCATGATCTCCGTGACTTTCTCGAGTCTTTCTTCCTTGCTCTTGAAGAGATGGAAGTTGTAGAGACCTTCGCTGACGATGTAGTCGATATTCGCTCTTTCGTTCAGGGAGGCGGCTGGATCCTGGAAGATCATCTGAATGTTCTTTTTGACATTCTTTCTCTCTTCCTTCTTCAGGTCGGTGGAAATGAGTTTTCCCTTGAAGTAGATGGCGCCGCTGTTGAGCTTGTTGATATCCAGGATGGCTCTCGAGATGGTGGTCTTTCCGCTTCCGGATTCACCGACTAAGCCGAAGGTTTCTCCCTTGTAGATATCGAAATTGAGATTGGCACTGGCTTTCACAGCCTTCTTTCCGCTTCCGAAGACGATGTTTGCCGAGACAACGGAAAGGAGCGTCTCTTTTCCCTGGCGATTGACCGTCGGCCAATAGCGGAGCATGCCGGTCTTCTTGTCGATCTTGTATTTGTATTGGACGAATGGATTTTTCTTGATTTCCTCAAGAAGAGAAGCGTCGACTTTCTTCTCGACGAACTCGGTGAAGAAGAGATTTCTCTTCATGAAATAACGAGGAGCAAGGATATTGACGCCGCCAAAATAGATGGCACCACGGATCTTCACATCGCTATAGAGAGCTCGTAGAATCGCCATCAGGGCTTCAGATTCATGCGAAGAGAAGTCATCCTCTTTCTTGAAGTCCAAAGAGAAGTCGTTATCGAAAAGATAGCATCCGTTCTCCTTGACGATGTTGACATGATCGAAGCGGACCAGGATGTCGCTTGTCTTCATCTCGGGAAGCTTCTGTGGGATGAGGGTGAGATTATCCGGATAATAGGCATCGTAATAGTTTGTCAGATTGAGAAGCTGGAATCGATCTTCGATGGTGAAATGCGTGTTTATCCGCACGAAGTCTTCATTGTCATCCAGATAGATGCCGCAGGCGTTTTCGGCCTTGGCTCTTCTTCTTTCGATTTCATTTCTCGAAAGAGAAGCGGGAATGAGCATGCCATCGAGATAGAGGGCGCCAAGCAGTCCATTCTTCTTGAAGAATAGGGATTGGACGATCTTCAGCTTGATCTGATCTTCTTCCTTGTTCAGGTCGAAGGAATGGTCGCCTGGAATATCGAAATTGGAATATTTCTTGTCATAGCCGAGAATCTGGACGTCGGCATTGAGGACGGAGATGGAAATCTCCTTTCCTTCCTTGTTTCGCATCGGGAAGAAGAGTGGATAGCCGCTTTTCTCATCCTTGGTGGTGTTCATCAGGATATAGTCTTTGTCTTCGACAAGGAAATTCTTCTTCACGAAGGATTTCTCCAAATAGAGACGGTATTCCTTCTCGAGATGGTTGGGGACCATCTTGCCTTTGTAATAGAAGCCCTCGACGAGTCTATCTTCATCGACCAAGGAGCGGATGACGGAGATTTTGTCCATATCCTCTTTGTCGTTCAAGGAGAAGACATCTCCTTTGAAGATATGGAAGGTGTAATTCTTTTCAGAGAGAGGAGTTCCATTGACATCCTTGATGGTAGCCTTGTAGGCGGAGAAGATGATTTTCTTTCCATCCTTCGTGTTCGTTGGGAAGAAAGGCAGGTGTCCTCCTTCCATCTTGTCGAAATATTCTTCGATGAGAGGAGCATCCTCGACATGGAAATAGTGTTCCATGAAGGTATAGGTCAGATAGGAAGCGAATTTCTTTCCCATCTTCGTGGTGAAGAATTCGCCACGGTAATAGATGGCACCATCGACATAGCGATTGAGGGAGAATAAGGCGGCGAGGTATTTCAGTTTGGTCTTGTAGAGAGGATCATCCATCGAGAAGACATCGCTTTCCAGGATATCGAAGGAAGCGACTTCCTCATCAAGAAGATTGCCATGGAGGTCCTTGATGCTCGCATCGACGAATTTGAGCAGAACGTTCTTGGCCATGCGGTTCTTGGAAGGAATCTTGTCGGGATATCCGAATTTGTTCAAAGGAACGCTTTTCTTGATTTCCTCGAAATCATCCGAGGTCAAAGAAAGGTCGATGTTCTTTTCGGGCGTTTCATTTTTCTTCATGGTGGATACCTCCTTGGTAGATCTTGCTCACGCGGTCATGGATTTCATCCACGATGGCCGGGCGAGCGGTTTTGGGTGCTCTCTCATCCAGAAGCCATGTCTTGGCATAGTGGGTTTCCGACACTTTGAACATCGGAGGTTCCTTGACGAAATCGACAGCCATGGCGTAGGGATTTCTTGGGGCGAAGGCATCGCCTTTGATCTCGTTGAACAAAGACGGCGGCGTACCGCTGATGGAATAGAGATTCTCGCCTTTCTCGCCAAGCTGTGGAAGCGAAGAAAGCAAGGACCATGTATAGGGATGCTTCGGGTCATAGAAGATATCATCCACGGTCCCCAACTCGATGATCTGTCCGGCATAGCAGACAGCGACGCGGTCAGCCACTTCGGCGACGACGCCCAAATCATGTGTGATGAAGAGAACGGTGAAGCCATATTCCTTCTTCAGGTCTTTGATCAGGTTGAGAATCTGGGCCTGGATGGTGACATCCAGAGCCGTGGTCGGTTCATCGCAGATGAGGATATCCGGCTTGCAGGCAAGAGCGATGGCGATGACGACTCTCTGTCTCATACCGCCGGAATACTGGAACGGATAGTCATCGTATCTCTTCTCCGGTTCCTTGATGCCGACTCGCTTCAGAAGGCGGATAGCTTCTTCCTTGGCTTCTTTTTTGTCAAGTCCGCGATGGAGCGTGATGACTTCGCTGATCTGGCTTCCGATTTTTCGAAGCGGATCTAGGGAGGTCATCGGATCCTGGAAGATGGTGGCGATTCTTTTTCCGCGGATGGAAAGCCAATCTTCGTTCTTCTTGATCTTGCTTAGGTCGACCCCACCATAGAGGATTTCGCTGTTTTCATCGATGCTGCCGTTGGCTTCCAGCATGCCGGTGAAGCATTTCGTGAAGACGGACTTTCCGCTTCCGGATTCACCGACGATGGCTAACGTCTCCCCTTTATAGATATCCAGAGAGATATGACGGATGGCCGTCAAGGTCTTGTTTCTCACCTGGAAACGGACGACGAGGTCACTGACATGGGCGATGACTTCGCCCTGTTTCACATCCTCGACGGGTGTGAGCTGGAGTTTTTCTTTTTCTTTTTTGGACATAGAGAATTCCTCCTTAGCGATGCTTCTTCGGATCAAGGGCATCCGAGAAGGTGGTGCCTAAGATGAAGAAGGCGAAAATGATGACGGCGAGAAGGAAGCCAGGGGCTAGGATCTGCCATGGATAGAGGGAATAGTTGGCAATGCCGTTTTCCAAAATGGCGCCTAAGGAGATGGACTCGGAATTGAGGCCGACACCGAAATAGGATAAGGCGACTTCCGAAGAAATCATGCCTGGGATGATCAAGGAGAATTCCGTGATGATGACGCCCAAAAGATAGGGGAGGTAGTTCTTGAGCATGATGCGGCTTGCCGGAGTGGCAAGAGTCTTGCTGGCGACATTGTATTCCCTGTTGTCGATAATCAGGACAAGGTTTCGGATCATCAATGCCAACCCCAGCCAGCCAAGCATGGTCAGAGAGAAGACCATACGCATTTCGACAGGAACATTGGGAAGGGAATAGGTGAAGACGACAGCCAAGAGCATATAGATGAGAAGGGATGGAATGTTGGAGACGAAGTTGTAGACTTCGACAAAAAGTCCGTCCAATTTCTTGAAGTATCCCCAGCAGAGTCCACCGAGTGTGCCGATGACAAGGACGATGATGGATTCGATGATGGCTAAAAGAAGGGACTTTCCAGCGCCTTTCCAGGTGAGGAAGAAGAGGTCTCTTCCGATGAGGTCCGTACCGAAGAAATGAGCGGCGCTCGGAGCGAGATTCTTGTTGTTCATATTGCTCACGAAGGCATCCTCAGGGGCAAAAAGAGGAATGAAGACGATGCCGCAGATGAGGACGAACAAGGTGCAGAGAGCGATGATGGTCGCGGGTCTTCTGATGAAGATGCGAAAAACACTTTTCCAATAGGAATAGGGTTCGGTTGTGATCTTTTCTGCTTCTTCCTCCTTGACATCCACATGGACAAAGAGGTCATCAAGACCATCGTTCTTTTTGATTGTGATTTCGTTGTTCATGATGATTTCCTCCTATTATTTCTTAGTAAGACGGATGCGTGGATCATATAAGGCTGTGACGATATCGCCTAAAAGGAAGGCGAGCATCGATAAAGCGGCATAGAGAATGGTCAAGCCCTGGATAAGTGGAATATCCGGTGTCCCCTTCAAAGCGGAGACGAGTTCTCTTCCTGTTCCCGGAATGACCCAGATATCTTCGACGAAGTAGGAACCGACCATGGCGCTTAAGATCGTGATCGGAATATTTCGGATGAGCGGAACAGAAGCGTTTCTCAGAACATGCGTGTACATGATTCTATTTTCGCTGAGTCCCTTCGAACGGGCGAATTTGACATAGTCGGAATTGAGTTCGTCCATCATGAATCGTCTGACCCAGATGACCAATTCCGGAATGGAAAGGAAGAAGATGACAAACACGGGGATGATCAAGGTTTGGAAATGCTTTTCGCTGTTATATTGCAATCCGAACCCGGCCCAGCCGAAGATGCCATTGGCATCACCAGTCCAGCTCTTCATGAAGAGATAGAAGACAAGGGCAGGAATCGCATAGTTGAGAACAATGAAGGTCGAACCGATCTTATCCCAGACACCGCCAGGCTTCTTGGCCATGGCGATACCAAGTGGGAAGCCGACTAGATAGGTGAAGAAGACGGAAATTAAGGAGATTTCGATGGAAATTCCCATCTCACCGGCGACGATGTCGGTGACGAACTTGCTCTGGCGGACGCTTCTTCCGAGATAAATGAAGCCTTCCCAGTATTTCTTGACTTCGGAATAGTCGGTGGAGAACTGATAGGGGACCTTCTTATAGACCGGCAGGATATAGTAGATATATTGCCAGACATTCTGCCAGACGCTGATTTCATTTCCCTGCAGATCTCTTAGGCCATAGAGATAGAGCTGTTTGTTTTTATAGTTTTCTGCGATGATCGTGCTTCGGGCCGCCAAGCGGTTGTATGTCTGAAGGCTATAGAACTTATCCTCGGGGAGAAGTCGGATGAGGATGGCGACAAAAGCGGTCAAGAGCAAAAGCGTAAGAAGGGAAGTCAGGATTCTTCTTACGATGTATAGGAATGTGGTATTCGTCAGGCCTTTCTGGATGACTTTCCATATGGAATGACATTTTGCCACCCAGGCTTTTTCCTCTTTCTTTGCGAGAGGTTCCAGCTGAATCTCTGGATTTACGTGAATTATGGTTGCTTCTTCCATGTGTTTCTCCTTCCTTATTAAGGGCAAAAAGATGATGAGTCGTTCCCATCATCTTTTTGTCGTGAAATTAGAGCAGATTATTTGTTATTCTTGTATTCCGTATTGATGGCATCTCTCTGTGTGCGGGTGATCGCCGTATCGGAGACAATGATGTTGGTGAACTTATCAGAGTTGTTGCCATAGTTGGCTGTTCCAGCCTGGTGCGGAATGACCTTGCTGACAGAATCATAGATACCTGATCTGGTGTAGAAAGGAATGACGATGGCATCTTCATAGATTAAGTCATATTCGGCTTCGGCAAAGGCGGCAAGACGCTTGGAATAATCAGCGGTGGTGTTGTACTTGACAGCCTCATTATACAATTTTGTATAGTTGCCTAACAAGCTGTCGGAGAGTTCTTTCTCGCTATAGGCGCCGGTGAATCCGAGATAGGAGAGGTTGTCACCCATATCGGCGAGGGTGGTTCCGTCGAAGGTTTCGCCGACAAGCGTATGCAAGAAGGACTTCGGATCGCCATAGTCGGCACCCCAGCCCATTTCCATGGAGAAGTCATAGTTGTTCGTCTTGGTTCCCCACTTGTTGGATTCTTCTTCGCTGGTTGGAATCGAGACATTCATGACAACCCAGCCGTCGCTGTTGTCCTGGATGGCCTTGAACATTTCTTTCTTATAGCCGTTGGATGAGGCATCGAGATCGCCGATGACATCGATGTAGATGTGTTCGGCTGTGACACCGGCTGCGGCAAGTTCTTCCTTGGCCTTTGCGAAGTATTCCTTAGCCTTTGCAGCATTGTAGACTGGATCTTCGCTGCTGCCTTTTTCAGAGATTTCCGTACCGATCAGATCGACACCGGTCGTACCCTGCTCACGATTGTAGACATCTTCGACATATTCCGTGTAGTCCTTGCCGGAGGAATCCTGGGCAAGACCCTTGACGGTGTAGGTTCTATTCAGTCTCTGGATCGGATCGCTGGAATTGTAGTACTTCAGATATTCCATGACCTTGAGGCCATAAAGGAAGCCTTTGCGGAAATTCTTGTTGAGAATGGCTTTGTTGGTATCGGCTTTTTCGGATTCTGTCTTCCTATGGGCATCCGAGGCATATTCATAGGTTGTACGGATGTAGTTGAAGTAGCTGATGAAGCAGAACTGGTCTGTGGAAGAGACAGGAGAGCAGTTTGGATCATACGGATTGTTTGTCGTGCCAGTGCCATCGGCACCGGTGACATATTTCTTATATCCTTCTTCATCCGAGGACTGGACATTGAAGCCATCGAGTTCTCCGTTCTCATAGAGCTTTCTTGCGGCAGAAGCTTCTGCACCTCTTCCGACGAAGCTCAATTTGACTGTATCGACATAGACATGCTCAACATCATAGTAGGTCGGATTCTTGCTGAAGACGGACTTGGACTCCTTGACGTGTTCCGTCAGACGGAAAGCGCCATTGACAAGGATGTTATCGGCAGTTTCGCCAAAGGCAGATCCTTCGTCTTCGAGCCAGGCTCTGCTGACTGGATAATAGACAGAATAGGTCAGGCAGGTAAGGAAGTAAGGTGTCGGTTCGACAAGGGTGTATTCGATGGTGTACTTATCGGCAGCTTTGACACCAACTTTCGAGAAGTCCATGACCTCGACGGTGGAATCGGTCATATGGGCTGTCTTCTGCGAATAATAGGTATCGGCATTCTTGATGACACCGCAGGGAAGATAGGAGAATTCCGAACCATTGACTGGGTCGAGAACGTATTCCATGGCCGCGACAAAATCATCGGCCACGACTTCGCCATAGACTTCGCCGGTCTTGTTGTTGATCCACTTGACACCTTCCTTGAGTTGGAAACTCCAGGTTTCGGTTCCATCTGCATTTTCTGTGGTCTTATAACCTAAGGCTAATCCACCGTATGTTGCACCATACTGGTTATTGCTGATAAGACCATCGACCATGTTGACGAAATGAAGGGCGTTGTACTGCCAAGGAGTGGAAAGATAGTTGTAGCTATCCGGTTCTGTCGAGAAGTAGTAGTTGTAGGTGTTCTTCGTTGTGAAGGTCTGATTGGCTGTCGTATAGGTTCCATCGGCACTGATGGCGGCGTTGACGGCCTTTTTGTCATTGGCTAAGGATGTATAGCCTTCCTTGAGCGTTCCATGCCAGTTGGCTTCTCCATCTGGTGAACTGCTGGAATTGGATGTGTTTGTTTTACAGGACCCTAACAGGAAAAGAAGGGACAGTAAAGAGACGGCTTTTCTTATTTTCTTTGTTTTCATTTGTGATACCTCCGTGAAATGGGCTTTATCTTAAGCGTCTGAAAAGGCGAATACAATATCTATAGGTAGAAAATCAATGAAAAGATAAAATTAAACGCTTTCAGTCTTCGTATGGATGAAAGAAAAGAGCCTTTTCTATCCCACTATAGGATAAAAAAGGCTGAAAAAATATCTATTCTTTTTAAATTTTTTTGATTCTTATGAAAATGCACTTTTTTCTGAAAAGGCTTACATCATGCGAATTGGACATTCTTCTTTCGGAAAATCGGTGCAAGAATCTCATGAATGACAAGAGGAAGGATGGCAAGGGCAAGAAGAATCAGCCATTCATAGAAATCGAGGGAGACAGTGGAGAAGACATCCGTCACGCCATTGACCTCGGTGACGAAGATCTGCAGAGCGAATCCAAGGAAGAAGGAAACATAGAGAAGGATATTTTTCTTCTTGAAGATATTGATGAAGCTGTGCTTGACATCATTCATGCCCAGCATATGGAAGATCTGCGATAAGGCAAGGACGGTGAAGGCGAAGGTTGTGCATTCCCTGTGGACAAGTTCATTCTCCAGGCAGGCGACAAATCCAGAATATCCCGTCCCCCAGGCAGCACGGATTTCCGGTGCAATCTGTGGGATGAAAGCGAGCGTCGAGGAAGAATAACATAAGATGCCAGGGAGAAGATAGGCGATGAAGGTGATTAAGAAGATGACGATGCCATAGCCGAAGGTGAACATAAATCCGCCGTGAGAGAAGATACCATCTTTCGGGTCTCTTGGATTCTGCTTCATGATGCCCTCTTCCTTGCTCGACATGCTCAGTGCAATGGCCGGAAGAGAATCGGTGATGAGGTTGATCCAGAGAATCTGGAGAGTTTCTAATGGCGTCGGGAAGCCGAGCAGCAGGGTGAAGAACATCGTCAGCACCTCTCCGAAATTGCTCGAAAGGAGATAGAAGATGGTCTTTTTGACATTGGCGAAGATGGCTCGGCCCTCTTCGACCGCCTTCTCGATGGAAGCGAAATTGTCATCCTTCAAGACCATATCCGCGGCCCCTTTGGCAACATCCGTTCCAGTCTGTCCCATGGCAATTCCGATATCGGCCGCCTTTAAGGATGGTGCGTCATTGACGCCATCACCCGTCATGGCGACGATATTGCCATTCGCCTTGAGGGCTTTGACGATCTGGACCTTATTCTCCGGGGAGACACGGGCAAAGACGTTGGTCGTCTTGACCTTCTTTTGGAGTTCTTCCATCGTGAGATGGCTCAGTTCCTCTCCCGAACAGCATTCTTCGATGTTCGAGGCGATGGATAGCTTCTTGGCAATGGCAAAGGCAGTGTCTTTGTGGTCGCCGGTGATCATGATGGTGCGGATTCCAGCTTCGCGGAGTTTTCCGACAGCGTCTTTGGCTTCTTCTCTTTCCGGGTCGATCATTCCGACCATGCCGACGAAGATGAGATCTTCTTCATTGATCTTTTCATCCGCATGGGCTTCCTTGTAGGCGAAGGCTAGGACACGATAGGCCTGGGAGGACATCTCCTTGTTGAAGGAATTGATCTTTTCGATGTCATCTTCAGTGATTAGACGGATTTCTTCTCCGATTCTGATTTTTGTCGCATGCTTCAGAATCGAATCGAGGGCGCCTTTGGTATAGATGAGATATCCGTTCTTGGTCTTGCATTTCACAGACATCATCTTTCTGACGGAGTCGAAAGGATATTCGTCTGTTCTGATTTGGCTTTCTTTTTCGGTCTCTTCTTTTTCGATATGGAAGGTTCTTGCATAGTCAAGAAGGGCAAGTTCAGTCGGATCGCCATAGCGGTCATTCTTGATGGAGGCATTCGAGCAGAGCATCATGCCGGTGGCAAGAAACTTCACATTCGCAGTCTCGATCTGATTGGCATCATATAGTTGATGATCAAGGAAGACTTTCTTGATCGTCATTCTGTTCTGTGTGAGGGTGCCCGTCTTATCCGAGCAGATGACATTGACGCTTCCAAGTGTTTCCACAGAGGGAAGCTTTCGGATGATGGTATTCACTTTGACAAGTCGGCTGACACCGAGTGCCAGAGCGATGGTGACAATGGCAGATAGTCCTTCTGGAATGGCAGCGACGGCCAAGGCGATGGCTTCCTCGAAGAGATTGAGGATTTCTGTTCCGATGTTTTGATAGCCATTCTTCGAAGTGCGGATGAGAATCCAGATGAGTCCGGCGAGGAAGGTGATGACAATGATGACAAGGCAGATCAATCCGAGCTGCTTGGACAATTTGGCCAGTTTCTTCTGGAGAGGTGTTTCCTCCTCTTCGCTCTCCGTGAGCATCGAGGCGATCTTTCCGACCTGGGTATCCATGCCTGTCTTGATGACAAGGCCTTCGCCTCTCCCATAGGAGATCGGACATCCAGAGAAGACAAGATTTCTTTTCTCGGCGGTCAGGGCATCTTCTTTGAGAATCAATGAAGCGTCTTTCTCGACTGGAAGACTTTCCCCGGTCAAGGAAGATTCATCGCTCTTCAGGTTGATGGACTGGGTGAGACGGATATCGGCAGGGACGATGTCGCCTTCCTCAAGAAGGACAAGGTCGCCTTTGACGAGTTCTTCGGATTTGATGGTGAAGACTTTTCCATCGCGCCGGACTTTGCAGATTGGCGTGGAAAGCTTCTTCAAGGCATCCAAAGACTGCTCGGCTTTTTCTTCTTGGACAGCACCGATGAAGGAATTGATGACGACGATGGCCAATATGACAATCGCATCAATATATTCGTCATTTCTTTTCTGCTCGACGCTTAAGAAGAACGAGCCTCCTTTGGAGACATAGAGAATGCCATTGACGATGAAGATGACAATGGAAATCAAGGCAGCCAACAGAAGGACGATGACCATCGGTTCCTTGAACTGGTTGAGGAATTTTTTGAAGAAGGGAACTTTCTTCTCCTCTTTGAGAACATTCAGGCCATCTCTTTCCAGCCTTCTTTTGGCTTCGTTCTCACTTAGGCCATCCTGAGAACTTGTGTGGAGTTCTTCTTTTACCTCGTCAAGGCTTTTGGCGTGATAAAAGAAAGTTTCGTCAGTAGAAACGACATCGACTTTTTCATTCTTTTTCATATTTGAATGATTCCTTTCTATCACAGGTCTCATTGCCAGGACATGGTTCTTCTCCGGAAGGAAGAATTTCCTTCGTGCTGACGGAGAAAGAAAGATCAATTACTCCCCTGTAAAATACGATTGACAGCGATCAGAGAATGAAGATGAGAAGATACATGGCAAGCGAAGCGACAGCGGCAGAAATCGTCACGGAATAGCAGAAGGCTTTCTTTTCAGAGAACTTCTTGCTGAAGGCCTTGAGAAGAACAAGGCCGATGAAAAGACAACAGACGCCGATGCCGAAGAGTTCGAACTGAGTCGCATCACCACTCGTGATGAACAATCCACGCTGGGAGATGATATATTCGCCGGCATCATTCTTGTGGTTGTTCCAAACACGCCAGGAAAGGAAATCAGTCAAGGCGAAAATGGCAAAATCGAATGTGCAGGAACCAATCATGTTTCCGAATCCGGCATCATAATTCTTCTTTCTGAACAGCTGAGCGGTCGAAACGATTTCCGGAATGGAGGTTCCGATACCTAATAAGAGGGCACCGGCAACTGAACCCGAGAGCATCGGCAAGGCTTCCTGAATCATCTTGGTCAGATAGGTGAGGGCGATAGAAGATCCGATGAGAAGAACGGAAGAAATCGAGAAGAAGGTGATGATCTTCTTCAGACTCCAATTCACCTCTTCTTTTTCGCCATCTTCATCCTCTTCAGATTCCTTCGGCTGGAAGATGAGGGTGAGGATATAGAGAACAAAGATGAGAATGGACATCGCATTGATATCGCCAAGCATGAGCTGACAATTCACCGGTGCGAAGAAGGCATATGCGGCAAAGCCATACATCATCAGGCAGGCAACGCCGTTGACGATATGGAATTTCTGTAGTTTGGCATTCTGGAATCCTTTGATGAAGATTGCAGTTTCCAAAAGAAGACAGACCAGATCGAAGATGATGGAACCGAGAATGTCGCCGACGACGTATTCCGGCTCATTGACAAAGAAGATGCTCGATAAAGCGGTGAAAAGCTCAGGAAGCGATGTGACTGCGGCAAGCATGACACCACCGATGAAAGCTCCGGAGATTTTCGTCTTTTTGTCCAACATATCGACAAGATTTCCTAAGAGGAAAGAGAGGAAAATCATCGCTCCCAAATCAAGTGCGTACAACGGATAAACCCACCACATATTCTAGACCTCCATTTTGGGTGCCTAAGGGAGAAAAGAAAACGAGACCTCGGCAGAAAAACCAAAAAATTGATTTCTCTGCCTAAGTCTCGTTATTTATGATATGCCAGACTTCGTTGAACCAGATGAAGCCATGTTGTTGACAATATCTCGCTTTCGCGACAACTACTCCCCTAAGCGAAGATAGTTTATCGGAATTTGCCTTTTTAGTCAATAAAATTAGAACAGAACGCTTGGATAATCCTCGATGAAATAATCTGCGATGGATTGAATCTTCTCCTTGTCGGGATTGTTTCTCTTGTCATAGACGCCACAGACGACAAAACGAGCCTTCTTGGCGGTGTTGATAGCCATCAGGATATCCTCAAAGACGATGGTCTTTTCTATCGGGACATGCATGTCAGCGGCTAAGGTCTGATAGATTTTCGGCTCGCTTTTCTTCGTATGGAGATGATTCACATTCTCGATATAGGAAAAATAGGGAAGAAGATGATTTCTTTCAAGGCATGGAAGATAGAGTTCTTCCTTGTTTGTGGTTGCTAAGGACATTGGGATTCCTCTTCCCTTTATATATTCGAGAGCCTCTCTTGCACCGGGCTTTGCCACAATGGTGTTCAGATAGGCTTCTTTTGACCAGGAAAGCCATGTCGAGGCAATCTCCTCGACACTTTCCTGGATATGGTAGGTTTCCTTGGTGAAGACAGCCATCTCCATGAAAGACATATGGGAGATGATCTTGTCATAGTCTTTTGGGACTTCCATATTTCTTTCATGGAAGAACCTTACATCGATATCTTCCCAGATGCCGAGGGAGTCGACCAAGGTTCCGTCCATATCGAAAATACAGGCCTGAATGCCGGATAGAATCTGATCGATGATTTTCTCTTCTTTTTTTGTTGTCATGCTAGAAAGTATAAGGACAAACCTTCTTTCTTGCAAGTAAGAAGCGATTATGGCTTGTAAATTTCCTCGATAAGGTTTTTAATTGTCTTGTATGAATTACGTATTTTTCGATATCGAATGTGCCAATTGCCTCAACGGTGAAGGAAAAATCTGTTCCTTCGGTTATGTAAAAACCGATGAATCCTTTCAGGTCTTGAAGAAAAAGGATATTCTGATCAATCCGATGGCCGAATTCCTTTTAGGAAATGTCAGGACGGGAGAAGGCATCCATCTTGCCTATCCGCTCTTCAAATTCCAGCGGCAGTTCACCTTTCCTCATTATTACAAGGAAATCAAGGAATTGCTCGAAGATAAGGAAAATATGTGCTTCGGATTTGCGGTCTTCCAGGATGTCTCCTATCTCTCCTATACCTGCAAAAGATACTCTCTTCCTGTGATGGAATTCGAATTCTATGATATCCAGCGACTGGAAAAGGAAATCAATTCCAGAAAGAATATCTCTGGATTGGATGCCCTGGTCAAGGAATACCATCTTACGTCCTATACATATCATCGAAGCGATGATGATGCCCTGATGAGCATGGAAGTGCTTCGCGAACTTCTTTCAAGAAACCATCTCACGATGAAAGAGACCATCGAGAAATATCCGGATTTCAAGGATGACACCATCCACTTCCTCAAGGAGGAGATGATCCGGAAAAGGAATCGGGCCATCAAGAAGCAGCGCGTCGAAAAGATCAGGGCCTTCTTCGACCAACCGCATGCGCGGTTCAATATCAACCTCTACAACCCAAATTTATACAAAAAAGTTTTCTTCTTTGAATATGAACTTCTCTATGATGAAATCGACTATTTCATGAAAAACAAGGAAGTCATGGAAGAACATGGAATGATCTTCACGAGAAATCCGGAATATGCCATGATTGTCCTGCTCAAGGATAAAAGCCACCATCTGCATCTTTCCCAGTTTCGGAAGGATATTCTGTATATGAGTTTCGATGAATTGAAAAAGGAATTAGCAAAGAAAGGACATTGATTATGATCAAAATCGAAAACGAATTTCTGAAAGCCGAAGTCGATGAAAAAGGAGGATCCCTCACTTCTTTGTTCGATAAGAAGAGGGAAAAGGAACTGCTCTATCAGCCACTCAAGGAATCCTGGAAGGGACAGGATATCTTCATCTTCCCCTTCATCGCCCGCTTGGTCGATCAGACCTATACGGTCGATGGAAAGGAATACACTTTGAAGAATCACGGCCTGATCCGCTATATGGTCGGAACCTCCGAAAAGAAGGATGAGAAAAACTGCTCGGTTTCCTTTGTTTCGGATGAAGAGACACTTCAGAAATACCCCTTCTCCTTTGAGGCTTCTTCTTCTTATCGACTGGAAGGAAAAAGACTCTTTGTGACCTATCATATCAAGAATACATCCGAAGAAACGATGCCTTTCATGGTGGGCGGACATCCAGCCTTTATGCTTCCGGGTGTGAAAAGAAGAGATGAATTCGATATTTCCGGAAACTACATCACCTTCGATAAGAAAACGAAATTGGTTCGCATCATCCAGGATGAGGATGGAAACTATAATATCGGCGAAGTCTATTACGGAAATCTGGATACGATTCATCTCAGCAAGGAATTCTTCTTCAAGATCAAGACCTACATCTTCAAGGCGGATACCTTCACATCCCTGACGCTTCACAAGTTGGATGGATCGACTATCCGCATGGAAAAGAATGATGCTCCGATTCTTGCCCTTTGGTCTGGAAATGACTTCGGCAATTTTGTCGCTATTGAACCCTGGGACGGACTTCCGGATTATCTGGACGCACCAAAGGAACTTAAGGATAAGAAGCAGATGGACTTCCTAGAACCCGGAAAAGAAAAAGTCTTCTCCTATTCCATTGAGATTGACTGATTTTCTTTCTTCAGCATAGACGATAGCCGGCTTTTGGACATGATTGGAAACGGTTATGTCCCATCAGCCGGTTTTCTGTTGCACAAGAAAAGCCACATTCGATGAATGACTGTGGCTTTGATGATTTCCTTTTTAGGCGCCGTAGTCGAGATTGATCTTGACCTTCTCTCCGTCCCATGCGTATTTGAAGGACGTCGAAGTGTAGGTCGAATCATCACTTGTTTTCCAATCATCGCTATGGATGATGAAATACACGGTATTGATTTCCTCTGTGCCAGGGAAGACTTTCTTCAGATTGAGTGCGAGATCGTATTTGGCTTCCTTGCCATCGGAAAGATTCTCTTTTGTGAATCCAACAAGGACATTTTCTGCGAAGTTGGTCGTGTTTCTTGGATTCGTCGAAGTGTAGGAGAAAATGTATTCGTTCTTCAGAACCGCATTTTCCTGAGCGGAGATGGAACCGGAGATTTTCGATCCTTCTTCCAGGATGTTATTGAAATTGTATTTGAAGATAATCGCGTTCTTTTTGGTGAATCCATCACCGATGTAGAGTGTTCCGTCAACCGGCGTACTTCCGCAGCTTGTCAAGAGAAGCATGGCACTCAATCCCAGCGTTTTCAAAAGATTTTTTTTCATTTTGTACCTCTTTGTTTTCTTGCGTGCTATTTTAGCAAATCCGAGGGGCGAAAGATAGGATATTTGTCTGAATCGAAAACTGCCATGCCTCAAAAAGAAGCATGACAGGATATGGGATCTTATTTGACCATGGTGACCTTGATCTGCGGAAGCAGAGACTCCCACAATTCATAGGAACCGAGATGTTCGCTGAAGGCCGTGGCGCCTCCGGCAGCCATGGAGTAGGCAAGTCTTTCTTCGATGGACTTCCCTTCGGCAAGACCCTTGATGAATCCGGCGATGGAGGAATCACCGGCACCGACTGCGGAGACCTGGGTTCCGTGGGCGTTGGAGCAGTGATAGACATGGCCGTTTTCGGCAAAATAGTAGGCTCCTCTCTTACCCAAGGTGACAAGGACGGTCTGCGGCCCTTTCAGTTTCATCTCTTCTCCGCCTAAGAGGATGTCTTCGTCGTTCTTGATTTCTCTTCCGACGAGTTCAGCCAGTTCCTCTTCATTCGGCTTGATCATGAAAGGATGTTCGTTTAGGGCATTGGTCAGACATTTTCCGATGGTATCTAGAACGGTGATGGCACCGACAGGATTGATGTAGTCTCTCATCAGGACCTGATAGAGGTCCTTGCTTTCCTGACCCAAGGAACCGGAAAGAATGACGATATCGTTCTTCTTGAGATTCTCACGGAAGAAGGAGAACATAATATCGAGTCCATCCTTGGAAATCTTCGGAGCGGATGGATCGAAGCGGAGATCGTGGATGGACCCGGTGATAACGACATCGATTCTCGAATCTCCGTCGGTTGGAAGAAAGACGGCTTTCTGGAAATCCTTCTCGACTAATTCACGGATGTCATTTCCCACTTTTCCACCGACGGCAATGACCGGAACCGAATCCATTTTCAGATTCTTGAGCATCATGGAAACCGTGATGCCTTTTCCACCTAAGGACATGCCATCGTTTCTTGGACGATTCACGCCATCGATCTTGATTGGACTATCTCCCATGGAAAGAGAATAGTCGATGGCCGGTGCGACTGTTAATGAATAAATCATAATCTTTCTATCTCCTGTTTATTTCTTGATTGGACTGACTTCGATTGTCTTGATCAATGAACGGTATTTGTCATCGCAATGATCCGTGATGAGGATGGGACGGGTGAAGTCACAGAAAGTCGCAGTGGCAATATTGTCGAATTTCGTGCTGTCGGCAAGAATATAGACGGAATAGCACTTCGTGATGACGGTGCCTTTGATGGCGCATTCCTGAGGGTCGGGCGTTGTGAATTTCGCCTGGGGATGGATTCCGTTGGTTCCGAAGAATCCGATATCGAAGTTGAAACGCTTGAGGAAATCAAGGGCATAGCTGCCGATGAAGGCATTGGTGGAAATCTTCAGTTCACCGCCTGTCACATAGCAAAGCAAACCTCTTTCCGATAATTTCTGTCCGAGAAGAGGGGAATTGGTGACATAGTAGGTGTTCTTCGTCTGCGGAAGAAAAGGGATCATGCTCGCCACGGTTGTGGATGCGTCCATATAGACACAGGAGCCATCCTTGACGAACTGGGCTGCTCTTTTGGCAATGGTCTTCTTGATCTCCGGCTCGGATCTCTCTCTTTCGAGATATTCCTTGTCGACGCGATCGAACTTGAAGTTTCCGGAGAAATGAAGGCTGGCTGCTCCGCCATGGACGCGAAGGAGCCTATGTTCCTGACTCATTCTCTGCAGGTCTCTGCGGATGGTCGATTCGCTTGTCTTGAAGAATTCAGCCATCGATTCCACAGAAACGTATTGGCTGGGGCTCTCTTCGAGAATTCTCAATATTTCTTCATCTCTTGTTTTTTGACCCATAGCATTCACTCCAATTGAAAACAGGAGTATTTTACACCAACAAATGAGCAAAGTATAGAGATTTACGCATGAGTTTGCTCATTTTGCATATCTGATAGAACTTTTAGGTACTCTTCCCTGCTCTCGCAGTGCACGAGTGCCATCCGATATTTCCTGGCGTTGTCAAAGCCTTTCATATAGTGGACAGAGACACTGCGGAGAATTCCGGATGCCTGATGCTCATCCTTGATTTCATACATGAGCTCAATCTGCTTTCTCAGATCCTGAATCTGTCTTTCCAGGGAATCAGGAAGAGGATCTTCCTTCATTTCCTTCCGAACCATGTTTTCAAAGATTTTGGGATATCCGATGGCTTTCTGTCCGATCATGATGGCATCAGCATCCGTCATGGAAAAGACCTCTTCGAAATTTTCACTGTCGATCAGGCCATTGGCAATCACAGGAATCGCTACATGATGCTTGATATCCTTTATGACATCATAGTGGACAGGAGAAGAGAACATCTCATTTCTTGTTCTTCCATGGACGGCGATGGCTTGGACACCGACTTCTTCAAGTTTCTTGCATAATGGAACGATATCCATGAGGGAGGAAAAACCGATGCGGATCTTGATGATGACGGGCTTCTTGGAGAGATGGACAACTTCTTTCATCAACTCGACGAGCTCGTCAGGCCTGTTCAGCCATGTGGATCCTGCATTCTGTCGGATGACCTTGGGAACCGGGCAGCCGCAGTTGAAGTCAAGAAAATCATATTCACCGAGTTCCTCGAAAAGAGGAATCGATTTCAGGATGATGTCTTTCTTTCCACCGAAAATCTGCAGGGCAAGATGTCCTTTTTCATTCATCTTGTCAAGGTGGGTGTCGGCTAGATCCTGTTTGGTGGCTTTGGAATTATAGTAGAGAGATTCACAGGATTCCATCTCCGTATAGGTCAGACCCGCTCCATAGTCGGAACAGAGTTTTCGCATGGAATAGTCGGAATAGCCTGCCAGGGGTGCGAGCACATAGCGGTTCTGGATTTCGATTCCGGCGATTTTGAATGTTTTCATGATTCGTCTCCTTTAAAAAGGCCAAAGAATGAGACATCATTTCTTTGGCGCAGGCATGGCATTTTTCTCTTCGAGGCTCTTGAGCAGGCCGAGGGCTTCTCTTTCGTTGATCACCTTCACATGGATGGAGCGAAGTTTCTTCGCGGTGATTCCCTCCCCAGGTACTTTCTTTCCTGTGAATGTTCCGTCATAGACTTCATGGACACCACAGCTCGGAGAATCTTCCTTGAGGATGGCAAGACGGATATTGTATTTCTTGACGATCATATAGGCCCAATAGGCGCCGTCATTGAAAAACTCCGTCATGTCTTTTCCTTTGGCGTTGTAGACCTTTCCATCCCTGATTTCGCTTGGATGGCGGGGTGTCTTGAGTCCGCCGGACACTTCCGGACAGATCGGAATCAGATCATAGTATTTGGTGAGTTTCAGAACCTGTTTGTTCAGTCTGTTTTCCCCGTCATAGCGGCAGTTTTCACCGACAAGACAGGCTGAGATCAATATTTTTTCTTTCATAATGCTATTATTCTACTCTATTGACAATCCGAAAGGACAACTATTCATCAAGATCGTAGTTTCCATAATATTTTTCGTTCTTGAAGGATTCCTTCTGGTTTGCAAGGCAGTCTTCCTTGATCTTGGCAATCTCTTCCTCGGGAATCTCGCGAATCTGTCCTGGGGCAAGTCTTCCCAAAAGAATGGAGCCGATGCGGATGCGCATGAGCATGCGGACAGGATGATCGAGCGTATCCATCATATAGCGGATTTCTCTCTTCTTTCCTTCATGAAGAATGATATCGAAGATGACGCTGTCTTCATCTTCCTTGAGAACCTTGGCTTCGCAGGGAGCGGCAATATAGGCTTCCTTCATGACATAGAGGCCTTTCTTGAGTCTTTCGATTTCATCTCCGCGCAGAGGATTCTTCACCTTGACGACATATTCCTTCTCCGGAGCGGAGGAAGGATGGGTGATGAGATTGGCGAATTCGCCATCATTGGTCATGATCAGAAGACCGGTGGAATTGTGGTCGAGTCTTCCCACGGGGAAAAGTCTTCCATATTCCTTGGGAATATAATCGGCGACGGTTTTTCTTCCCTGCGGATCGCTCAGGGTGGAAACGACGTCATAGGGTTTGTTGAAAGCCAGATAGACTTTCTTCTGATTGTCTTTTTTCTGGGCGTTGACGATTTTGTCATCCAGGGAAATCTCATCGTCCATTTCGCATTTCTCGCCAAGAGAGACGACTTTGCCATTGACCTTGATTCTTCCCTGAACCATATATTCCTCTGCTTTTCTTCTCGAACAGATTCCGAGCTGGGACATCACTTTCTGAATTCTTTCTTCCATAATGATTCTTATCCTATCTATTGCGTGCTCTATTTTAGCAAAAAGAGCCAAAAAAAGAAAAAATCTTGGCTAAGGATAGCCAAGACGATTTTCGAGTGGTGGAACAAGCAGGGTACGATCCTGCAACCACTCGGTTATGGGCCGAGGGCTCTAACCAGTTGAGCTATTGTTCCTTGGAATGCAAAAGAAATTTTACCCAAAATCGAAAAAGAAATCAAGAATTTGGTGGATTTTGCACTCAGGAAAGGGAAGAATCATGGCAGAAGAGAAAAGATTCCATTTTCTTTTTCTGCTGAAACATCTCATAGTCGAAAGCATGCTGATCGATGATCTTATAGCCCATATGTTCATAGAAATGATAGTTGCAGTCCTTGTCGCTGGTTAGAATGATGGAAAGATTTTCTTCCCGTTCATCAGAAAAATTCTCTAGAAGTCTTCTTCCGCATCCTTTTCCCTTTGTTGAGGAACCTAGAATGAGAAGTGTCACTTCATAGTATGGTTTTTGATAGCGCTGGACAAGTTCTTCATCGGCATGATTGACGACGTCATTGTAGTTGGATAACTGATCGATATCTGGATTTTTTCTGTATTCCTTCGAAAGTGAGGAATAAAGGGAAGAAAAATCTGGATCGAGAAAATCCCTGTCTTTTTTTCCACAGAGGATTCCACAGACTTCATCATCGATGATGAGGACTTTTCGATAATCAGAGATGGAGAGATCATGTAGGAGAAAAAGTTCGGTCGCCTTTTTTCTGTTTTCCAAGGTCGAGTGATTGTCATAATCCCATGTTTCCAACAAAACCGGAATCAAGGCGGGAATATCACTGGGAAGTAAGTTTCGGATTGTGCTTTTCATGATGATCGCCTCCTTTTTTCAAGCTCGTCCATTTTCGCATATTTTCAAAGAACACACCAAGAAAATATAGGATTTGGGCTATAATATTTCAAATGAGATGTTTCTAGAATAAGTGTGAAAGGAAAAACCGAAATGAACTATCAGGAAATTGGAAACAGAATCCATGAGCAGAGAAAGTACATCAAAAGAGTCTCCCAGGAAAAGATGGCGGATGATCTTTTTATGTACCAGGCCGACATCTCCAACCTTGAGAAAGGAAAGAAAGGATCCGGCATTGCCGACTTGGATAAATTAGGACTTCTTGCAGACTATCTTGGCGTTTCTCTTGACTATCTTCTTTTCGGCACGAAAGAAAAAATGACGCCTTATTTCAAAAAGAAGACAACGATCGAAAAAGGAAATCTTTCCAAGGATAGAAAGATGGAACTGGCAAGACTTTCTGGAAGAAACCCGAAGGATGTCAAAGCTGCTGTCTATCAGGCTGGAGACTATTCTGTCTATATCCTGAAAGCCACGATGAAAAATGCTGAATTCCCGATGGAACTCTTTGAGGATAAAGATGCCCATGTGGCCGATGTGTCCGTCACTCGCTATCAAATGTATACCTTCTACAAAAAGGATGTCATCGCCTCCTTGATTGTCGATCAGACGAATCTCTTCACGAATTCGGCAATCTGCACTGTGGAAGCCTTGGCCCATACGCTTCCTCAGAAATGTCTGGATGCCTTGGATTGCTTTCGACATCTCAACCCCTTTGTCCCGCTTGCCACGTATGATGATGAAAGTAAGAGAGAAGAATACCAACGTCTTGCCTTTGAACGCTTCCAGAAACTGATGGCCTTAGGAGAAGAGAATCCGATTCTCTATCTGGAATCCTCTTATGTGAAAGAGGATTATCGTCAGAATGGAGTCTTCACCCTCAATCTCGATATCCTCAAAATGATGTTCAAGGATGCCATCTTCTGGCTGAATATGGAACCGACAAGTGAGGAAATCAATGCTTCGACCTATATGTCTGTTGTTCATTCCACCAAAGATATCACCCAGATCACACTGAACAACCTTATTGCAGAAAAACTTGGTTTTGTTGTGGATCCGGACCTCTGGGGAATCCAAGTCAAGGATGACGAGACAGGAGAGGTCAAAAAGATCCGTGTCAGAAAATGTGCCTACATCATTCCGAAACTCTATGATGAGATTCTCAAAGACGATGACGGACTTGTCGAAAAAGGAAGAATGCTTCAGGAACTGAAGCGGCGTGATCAGGAAAATGAAGAGATGAAAGAGAGAACTATTTCGATTGTGAATGAGGAGGCTACACCGGATTGGTCTGATGTCCATGTCTTCCATGAAGAGGATGCTCCGGACTTCGATTCGATGAGAATCATCAATTCGAGATATCGAATCTACAAAGCGGATTTTTTTGATATCGGTGGTGTTTATTCAGAACTGACGCTCGAGGATGAAAAGACGAAGAAACAGTATTTCATCACGCTTTCTTCTTTCGACTGTGACCATTCGTTCTTTGTCACGGACAAACCGGTGATCGATACTTCGATTGCCACGATGCAGGAGGATTCAGATGATGATTTCATTCGTTTTCAGGAAGAGATGACGGTTGCCGGATATGTCGACGAAATCGATGAAATCGACCTGAAAGACTCGAAATTCAGAAGAGCATTCGAACTTCTCTATTCTTTGGACCATATGGATATTCCTACAGCAGACAAAGAAAATGAACGGATCAAAGGAAAGATTCTGAAAGAAATCCAAGAATGAAAAAACAAAGTCCTTCGATGAAAGAGGGACTTTTCTTTCTGTACATAAAACTTTCATTTCCATTTTAAAATGGCAACGGAGTCGGTTGATTATTCCTAAAGCAAAAGTAAATGTTATTGGATAGCCAAAAAAGAATGTACACCATCGATCTTATGACATATATTGGAGATAATCAGGCATGCTATTTTTGGCGGAAACTCAATTTTCGAGGCACTTTCCGCCAAAAATAACGCTTGTATGGGTTGATATAATCCAGAATCTTTCTTATACTTTGCCGACAAAGAAAACGTATTTTCTGAAGAGTTCCTCCGTTTTTTCTTTTCCGATTTTCTTCACGAACATATCGGTGGAAGTTCCGCCGTTCTTGAGCAGCCCATCGACATAGTTCTTGTTTGCTTCTTTTATCTTCAACGATTCTTCATAGGAGGGTTTTGTCTTGCATGTATCATAGACTTCCATGATGCAGACATCCTTTTTTCCGGCTTCGATTGGACGTGATGACAATCGTCGTCATTCTCATCAGTCCAAAGAGGGCTTTTTCTTTCAGATAGGAAATATTGAAGAGAGAATCAACCTCATAACATTCCAAAAAGAAGGTCATGGGACCGACTTTCATCTTTTTAAAGTCTCCGACGTCGATTTCCTTCAGTCTGAACTACTTCTGAAATTCTTCGATGATTGCATTTTTCCTAGACTCTGAGCTCCTTTTTCTTTATTTTAGTTGAATTCACTGTCATGGAGAAATGTTTTCTATCCTGTTTCGGATATGAATCGAGTAGGGAATTCTATTCCCTCTCACACCACCTAGCATGCCGTTCGGCACTGGGCGGTTCACTTTCGTAGATTCAGACATTCTGCAGGTAATAATCAAGCGGAACGACGAGTCCCTTCCGGACGAGTCGTTCTCTTGATATTGCCTTCTTCACATGCGGAAGGAGGGCGGCCCTGTAGTAGCGGTTTCCGATTCCGACCTCCTTCTGCACTGCCCATTCGGGCACCCCGAGCTTCCTTAGGGCCCACACCCGCTTTGCACGCACCTTCCACTGCTTCCAGATGACGACCCTCAGCTGGGTCATCAGGTGGGAGGTGAGGCTCTCAAGGAACGTCTTCATCCTTCCGATTCGGAAGTAGTTTATCCATCCCCTTGTGACCTCGTTCAGCTTCTGGATTCGGTAGCCCATGTCCACCGACCAGTTGCGTCTGCAGAGGTTCTTGATTTTCCGGGCGATTCTCTCCTTCGAGGCCTTTGCCGGAATCGCATTCCACCTGCCGGCCCTGTCCGCATAGAAGCCGAAGCCTAGATAGGTGAGATGGTTCGGCGGGGTTATCTTCGTCTTTGTCGCGTTCACCTTAAGGCTGAGCTTCCGCTCGATGAAGTCCACGACCGAATGCATGACCCGGTTCGCCGCGGCATGCGATTTCACGACGATGATGCAGTCATCCGCGTATCTCGTGAATCTCAGCCCCCTCGCCTCCAGTTCCCTGTCCAGCTCCGTCAGCATGACATTGGAGAGGAGGGGCGACAGGTCTCCGCCCTGGGGCGTTCCGACATCCGATGGGATGAAGACGCCGTTCTCCATGATGCCGGCCTGAAGGTATTTCCTTATCAGGGACTCCGTGTCCCCGTCGTTCAGGGTGCGGTGGACATAGCTCATCAGCCTGTCCTGGGGGACATTGTCGAAGAACTTCTCCAGGTCGATGTCGACGGCCCATATATAGCCGTCATTGAAGTATTCGAGGGCCTTCACGATGGCCTGCTGGGCCCTTCTCCCCGGTCTGAAGCCGTAAGAGAAGTCGCTGAACGTCGGCTCGAAGAGAGGACTCAGCACCTGAACGATGGCCTGCTGGATGACCCTGTCGGCAACCGTCGGAATGCCGAGCTTCCTCACCCCGCCATTCGGCTTGGGGATTTCCACCCTTCGGACTGGAAGGGGCTTGTAGCTCCTTGCGCGGATTTGCGCCCTTATGCCTTCGAGGTTCTCCTTTAGGTATTCATCGAGCTCGCCG
>CAVCCX010000022.1:0-29700 GCA_963600815.1 Bacteroides uniformis
TATTCAAAATGATGGTTTTTTCAATCCGGAAAAGAAAATGCAATCCATATTATTTTTCCAAATCGATGTTCCAGAAACGTGATAAAATAATTCCATGATTGCAAACAGAATCCAGATACGCCACTATTCTCCAAGACTGAAAAAAGAAATGTCCCTTGCCATCTATGGAAAAAGCAGGGGATTTCCTCTTCTTGTCTTCCCTTCCCAGGATGGGACAAGCCTCGACTATGAGCATTTCGGCATGGTCAAGGCTCTTTCAGATTATCTCGAAAAAGGCACCATCCAGCTTTTCTGTGTCGACAGTTATGACAAATTCTCCTTTTCCGATCTCAAGGGAGATCCAAAAAAAAGAATCCAGAACCAGGAATGCTACTACAACTATATTCTCTATGAAGTTCTTCCTCTGATCCGAAAGTTCAACAGGAACCATTGTCGGATCCTCTTATCCGGGAATAGCATGGGCGGATACCACGCGTCGAATTTCTTTTTCAGAAGACCCGATCTTTTTGAGGGATTCATCTCCCTCTCTGGCATCTTTGATGCCCAGCTTCTGATGAACGGCTATATGTCTAGCCTCGTCTATCAGAATTCCCCCATCCACTGTCTAGAAAACATGAAGGTGGATCATCCCTATATTTCCATCTACAGGGACCGTTCCATCTTTCTTTGTGTCGGACAAGGGAAATGGGAAGAGGAAGGACTCAAGACACAACCGATTCTGACCCGTCTTCTCAATGAAAAAAGGATTCCCGTCTTTTCCGACTATTGGGGAAAGGATGTCGACCATGACTGGAAATGGTGGAAAAAGCAGATTGTCTACCTTCTTCCCATGGCCTTGAAGCAGGTGAAGAAACACTATCCGAAGATTCTGAAATAGCGTTTCTTTCCTGTCGATTTTTCGACAGATTTGGATATTTGTCTTACTGGTAAACACTTTCTTTTACGCAATCATGGTTTCATTCTATAGAATGAAGAGACGATTCATCTGATGAAATAAGGAGTCAATGAATATGAATTTTGTTTTTGTATCACCGAACTTTCCACTGAACTATTATCATTTCGTGGTCAGTCTTCATAAAAATGGCGTCAATGTCCTCGGAATCGGAGACACGCCAAAAGAAAGCCTCTGTGCACCTCTTCAGGAAGCTCTGACGGAATACTATTACGTCTCGGACCTGAACAACTACAACGAACTGGTGAAAGCCATGGGCTATTTCACCTATCGCTATGGAAAGATTGATTGGGTGGATTCGCTCAACGAATATTGGCTGGAGAATGATGCCAAGTTGAGAAGCGACTTCAATATCCAGACCGGACTCAACGCGAATGAGATTTCCCGCTACAAGCTCAAATCCGTGATGAAGAAATACTACGCCTTGGCTGGCGTGAAGACCGCCAAATGGCATCTGGTCAATTCCAAGGCGGATGCCTTGAAGTTCATCAAGGAAGTTTGCTATCCTGTCATCGTGAAGCCGAACAACGGCGTCGGAGCCAGCGATACATGGCGCATCAATTCGGAAGAGGATCTCGATACCTTCTTCTCGAGAAAAAGAGAAATCGACTACATCATGGAAGAATATGTCGATGGCTATATCCGCACCTTCGATGGTGTCTCGGATTCCTTGGCCCGACCGATCTATTCCTGCAGCCATGTCGAAACCGACTCCTTGATGGATTGTGTCAACCTGGGCCATTCCGTGTGGTATTACGTCGATAAGGATATCCCCTATGAACTCCGCCAGGCCGGAGAGAAAGTCCTTTTGGCTTTCCAGGCAAAGAACCGCTTCTTCCATTGCGAATTCTTCATCGCCAACAAGGATAAGCCAAACCGTTGGAAGAAAGGCGAGGTCATCGGCTTGGAAGTCAATATGCGTGCCCCGGGCGGATACACCGTCGATATGGAGAATTTCTCCGGATCGCTCGACCTCTATCAGGTCTGGGCGGATATGGTCGCCTATGGCGAGAATAGACACTCTCTTGGCGATACCCGTTTCTATTGCTCCTATACTGCCCAGAGAGATAGCAAGAAATATGTCCATTCCCATGAGGAAATCCTGGCAAAATATCCGAATATCAAGATGTATGGCGATATCCCCTATGCCATTTCCGATGAGATGGGCGATCACTTCTATATCTGCAACTTCAATGACTTCGAAGACGTCAAGAAATTCGCCAAATTCTGTCTTGAGGAAAAGGATGAGACCAAAGAAGAAATCTCCTTCGACCAGGATCCGATTCCGGTTGTCAAATAAAAGAGAGACAAAACCAACTTTCTTTCTTCCTCATAGGCTTGATTCATTATAAAAATCAAATAAAAACTTTAAAAGGAAGGACACTTCAGCCCTTCCTTTTTTCGTTCTGTTTTTTATTTCGACAATCGACGAGATCCTATTGATGAAATTCTTAGGTAGAATGCTACTTCCAGTTCTTCCAGATATCCGGCTGATATCCGACCGTCGCCTGTTTTCCATTGCGGACAATCGGTGTCTTGATCAATTGCTGGCATTCAAGAAGTTTCTCAATCTTGTCCTGCTCGGAAAGATAGTCCAAAAGAGCCAGGTCTGTCTTATCCTTTGTCTTCTCATCGACAAGGGAAGATAGGCCGACCGCCTGGATGACAGAGAGCAGTTCGCCTCTTGCGATTCCCTTCTCATTCATATCGACAAACTGAAAGCGAATGCCTCTTTCCTTGAAGAAGCGTTCCGCCTTCTTCGTATCGAATCCCTTATTGGTTCCGAATATCTGAATGTTCATATGCTATTGATCCTTTCTCCTTCAAACGACATCCGATCGCCAAAGGAAATGTCTTCTTTCTTTCCTGATACGTACTGATAGAATTCAATCATGTTTTCTTTGCATTCCTCATAAGAGGAAGAGACGATTTCTTCCAAGACATGGATTTCCTCATCGATTCCATGATTGACCTTCAAAGAGAACATGCCTTCCTTGTATTTTCTGAATTTCCTGGAAAAAGAAAGAAGGAAACGCGTCATCATTCTTTTTAGGAAGAGCCTCGAATTGAGAAATCCCGTCAGCCTTCTCATCGAAGAGACAGCCTTGGAATATTCTTTTCCCTCAATCTGAAGAATCGATGGAATATAAGAGAATGAACATCCTTTCCGCTTCATTCTCTTTGTGAAGCTGATCTTCATTTTTTCCTTCAGGGCGGTTCTTTTATCGAGTTCTGCCTCCAATATATGATGGATCTGGTTGTCCTTATCGATCCGATAGATATATTCATGGCAGTTCTTGTCGAGGACATAATGGGTGATATAGCCAAGAAGAAAAGCGATTTTTTCTTTCTCATCAACGGAACATCCAGAAAGAGTCTTCTTGATTCCCTGAGAGTGAATCTCATCGCCTAAGGCATAATAGGGAGAATGGGATAATGGCTTATAGAAAAAAAGGGGATCAGGTCCCAAAGAACCCAAAAGATAGGCATTCTTATAGGAAGAGATGATATCTCTTATTTCCTCTGGAAGCGAAGAAAGAAGATTCTCCGCAAAGGATTGGTGTGTATAACTGGATGGCATAGCCTACATTATATATGGAAAGAAAAAAGAAAGTAAGAAAAAATCCCGCTTTCGCAGGATATATCTCAAGGTGGTGCCCGGAGCCGGACTTGAACCGGCACGAGTTATTAGCTCATTGGATTTTAAATCCAACGCGTCTACCGATTTCGCCACCCGGGCAATTCAATGGTGACTCGTATGGAACTCGAATCCATGGCCCCTTGATTAAAAGTCAAGTGCTCTACCGACTGAGCTAACGAGTCATATAGTGTTTGTCTCTGATATTGTTTATAGGATGGCTGGGGTAGCTGGATTCGAACCAGCGCATATCAGAGTCAAAGTCTGATGCCTTACCACTTGGCCATACCCCAAGTTAGCCAATGATGATAAACATGAGAGTGGTGGGCGGTCGTGGATTCGAACCACGGAACCCGAAGGAACAGATTTACAGTCTGCCGCGTTTGGCCTCTTCGCTAACCGCCCAAATTGCCTGCTGCTGAATAGGGAGTGGTGGATGCTAAGGGATTCGGACCCCTGACCTCCGCCGTGTAAAGGCGATGCTCTAACCAGCTGAGCTAAGCATCCGCCAAAATTTCAGCGCTTTGATATTTTATCAAAGCCGTTTTCATTTAGCAAGAACATTTTGAAGGGAACGCATCTTTTTTTCATTTTTTTGGATGCGTCCCCTCAAAATGGCTTCCTTTACTTCTTCTGGTAACCCGGTTTTCCTAACAGGGTGAACATATTCTTCTTATAGATTTCGACACCGGGCTGGTTGAATGGATTGACGCCCAAGAGATAGGCAGAGAAAGCACAGGCACGGAAGAAGAAATAGACGAGATTTCCTAAATTATAGGCATCCATCTTGTCGATCGTCAGAACGATCGCCGGAGTATGTCCTTCCGTATGGGCCTTCAAGGTTGCCTCATAGGCCTTGGAATTGATGTAGGAAAGTTTCTTTCCGGCAAGATAGTTGAGATTGTCGAGGTTTTCTTCATTGGAAGGAACACTGACATCATGAATCGGCTTCTTTGTCTTGATGATGGTCTCGAAGAGAATCGGGCTTCCCTGCTGGATGAACTGACCCATGGAATGGAGATCCGTGGTGAAGATGGCACTCGAGCAGAGCAAGGCCTGATTGTCCTTTCCTTCGGATTCATCGAATAACTGCTTGAGCCATTCAGCGATCATCTTGTTCTGGAGATCATAGCTGACGAACATTTCGGAGATATATTTTCCTTCGCGGTTGAGGAAATAGCGCAACGCACCATAATAGTAGGCCGGATTCTTCATCATATCCTTGACGGAATATTCCTTCTCGCCCTGCTTGACACCATCGAGGAATGCCTTGATGTCGATGCCGGCAGCGGCGATCGGAAGAAGACCGACTGGCGTGATGACCGAGAAACGTCCACCGATATCATCGGGGATGACAAAGCATTCATAGCCTTCCTTGTCTGCTTCGCTCTTCAGAGCGCCTCTTGCCTTATCCGTTGTGGCATAGACAGCATCCTTGAGGGTTTCTTTTCCGAATTTCTTGATATAAAGGTTCTTTAAGAGACGGAAGGAAACAGCCGTTTCCGTGGTGGTGCCGGACTTAGAGATGCAGTTGATGGCAAAACGCTTCTTTTCGAGATGCTTCATGATCTGATAGGTATAATCAGAAGAAAGCGTGTTTCCGAGATAGAGGATTTCAAAATCATCCGTCGGAAAGAGTCCGTTGAGGGCTTCGATGACGGCTCTGGCGCCAAGATAGCTGCCTCCGATTCCGCAGACGACAAGACAATCAAAGTTTTCTCTGATCTTCTTGGCAGCGGCGACAATTCTGTCGATTTCACTTTCCGGAAGCTTGGATGCATAATCCAGCCAGCCCAAGAAATCATTTCCTTCACCGGATTTGGCTTCGATCATATCCGCAATTCTTGCGGATTCTCTTTCGACATACGACAGATCGAGTTTTTCGGCTTCCTTACCATACAGTTTCACATTGACCATAATTTGTAGGTACTCCTTTTCTTTATATATAATTATTTTTTCCCAAATGGGAATAGTCAAGCATTTTTTGGTGCAAGAATGCTTTCAAGAAGGACGAGATCATCAATCTCCGTCACTTTGAAGTTTCTTGCCTTTCCACGGATGATCTTGCAATCGAGTCCGGCAGTGACCGCTTTCTTGAAATCATCGGTGTCTTTTTTATCGTAGCCTTTCTCATAGATGGAAAGAATCTTGGAATAGACAAAGACCTGTGGTGTCAGGATGCGATAGAGATTTTTTCGATCGACATAGGTCAGTTTTCCGCTTTTTTCGCGGAGAATCGAATCATGCATCGGAAGAACCAGCGTCAAGGCATCATGATTCCGGATTTCCTGATGAAGAAGAAAGATTTCATCCTGGTCGAGAAGCGGTCTTGCCGCATCATGAATGAAGACTCCACAATCCATTCCGATGTCTTTCAGAGAAACAAGCCCATGATAGACAGATTCATTCCGGTCTTTTCCCCCGTAGACCAGAGAAATTTCGCAATCTTCTGGAATCTCCACCTTCGTCTTCAGATTGAGGGCGATTCTTTCCTGATCCTCACTATCGATGACAAGGACAATTCTTTTGAAGAATCCGCTCTGCAAAAAAGAATCCAGGGCATAGAGATAGAGTTCCCGATGATTGATCGGATAGAACTGCTTCTTGATCTTGATATCCTGGAAGATACGGGTTCCCGATCCAGCCAGAAGAAGAATGGCGACATCCTTTTCGTGTAAATTCTGTTTCATTGCGTTCACCTCTAAAATGATACCACAAATGAGGATGAAAAGGATTTCATTTCCTGGTTTCATCTACTAAGATAAACGTTTATAATATCTTTTTGAGTAATGGAGGCTCACGAATATGGATATTTCAATGTATAAGAATGTCATTCTGCTCGATCATCCGCTTCTGAAACATAAGATTTCGATTCTTCGCAAGAAGGAAACACCTGTCAGCCAGTTCCGTCAATTGGTCAAGGAAATCGCCGTCATGGAAGGCTATGAAGCCCTCAAGGATGTCAAGACATCCCTTGTCGAAATCGAAACGCCGATTGAAAAGACCAAGCAGCCGATGGTCGATGGCGAAAATCTCTGCTTCGTTCCGATTCTCAGAGCCGGACTTGGCATGGTCGATGGTTTCACCGAACTTGTCCCCACAGCCAGAGTCGGTCATATCGGTTTATACCGTGACGAAGTCACCCATGAGCCTCATGAATATTATTGCAAGCTTCCCGAGCATCTCGAAAGCAAGCAGGTCTATCTCATCGATCCGATGCTTGCCACCGGCGGAAGCGGCATCGATGCCGTCAAGCTTCTCAAGCAGCATGGAGCCAAGAATCTCCACTTCGTCTGCATCATCGCCGCACCGGAAGGTGTCAAGGCTTTCTGCGAAGCCAATCCGGATATCCCGCTTTATGTCGGCGCCTTGGATCGTCAGCTCAACGAGAACGCCTATATCTGCCCAGGCTTAGGCGATGCCGGAGACCGGATCTTCGGAACCCTCAAAGAATAAGCACTTTCATAGGAAGAAGATTTCGCGGAATTTTCTTCCTATTTTCTTGATAAAAGAAAATTTTTTTAAAAATCTCACCTTCTCAGAGGCAAGAAAACAGACAAATCGTTTTCGACCCAGTTTTTCTATCCATTGAAAAAGAGAAAGATGTCGATAAAATAGGTAGATAAAATTTTTAGATAAGAGGACAACAATATGAACATTTGGCATGACATGCAAAAAGAGAAAATCAAGGAAGACCTTTTCACGGCCGTCATTGAGATTCCCAAGAATTCGAACTGCAAATATGAATTGGACAAAGTGACCGGTCTCATCAAGCTGGACCGTCTTTTATACACCGCAACCAATTACCCAGCAAACTATGGATTCATCCCACTCACCTTCGCACAGGACAATGACCCTCTTGACGTCCTTGTTCTCTGCCAGGAACCACTGGTTCCTCTCTGTGAGGTCGGAGCCCGTCCCATCGGCATGGTGAGAATGGTCGACCAGGGCTATATCGACGAGAAAATCGTCGCTGTCGCGGTCGGCGATCCTTTCTATTCCTGCTATAACGACATCAAGGAACTCCCAAGCTTTGTCGGAAATGAAATCCGCCACTTCTTCCGAGTCTACAAGAACCTCGAGGGAAAGACAACCCAAGTCACAGCCATCAAGGGAAAAGAAGAAGCCATGAAAGTCATCCACA
Source organism: Bacteroides uniformis (assembly GCA_963600815.1). GTDB lineage: Bacteria > Bacillota_I > Bacilli_A > RFN20 > CAG-288 > Enterosoma. Next base: position 7,735 of record CAVCCX010000022.1, read on the forward strand.
ATTCCATGCTTGCCTATCAGGACTACAAGGATGGAAAATTCAAGGCCTATAAGCCGGCTTTCGAAGAAGGCGAACCCATTACGGAGAAAGTCGCTGAACGAATTCTCTAAGAAAATAGAAGTTGTCAACGTTCATCAAAGGCACTTGACTGTGCCTTTTTTTCATACGTGCTTAACAGTTTTCAATCAATTCCTTCTGCTTCAGGAATTCCTCAAACCTTGGCAAAGCAAATTCGGATTTTCCTCTTGTCGATGTATCTAAGATTCCATCCCGAGTCAGCTTCTTCTTATAGATGGCAAGGTTTCCTTTGCTGATTTTCAGTTCATCCATGATTTTCTGATTGGAAGACGTGCCATTTGCAATAGTATGTAAGATTTTTTTATCTGTTTCAGTTAATTCACTATAGATGAATTCATAGCTCCAGTCACACATTTTCAGATCGAATTCCTTGATGACCTCTTTTGTCAATGTCGATACCTTCTTTCGAAAAAGAATATCCCCAAGAACCTGATAAGCGAAAGCATATCCTTTGGTGAATTTGGCCAATTTGATCGATTCTTCCTCTGTGATGTCAAAAGTTGTCTGATAGGAATAAGCAATCGATGAAATCGACAAGGGCTTCAATTGGATTTTCGGTGCCCGAAAAAGAAAAGTGAGGGTATGGTCCGATTCCAACTTCGAAATATTCTTTGCCAATCCCGTCATCAGCAATCGAATATCGTAATGATCGATCAAGAATCCTTGGTATGCACGAATAAAATTGACCATTCCTTTGTTCTTCGCAACATCGTCGATGGCTAAAAGAATATGGATTTGTTTCTTCTTGTAATATTCGAGAAGTTTTTCCAAATAGACAAGAATGTTCGATACAGGCTTGTCTCCCTCAACCTGAAATGCCAACCCATGGAAAGAAAAGGAGAACTCAACCTTCAAGGACTTCAACTTTACCAATCCATTTTCATAGAGAATACCGGCCATCTGTTCGAGCATATTGTCATCCTGAGTGAGACGAGCCACAATCCAATCCTTCTTTTTCCTATATTCATCCAAAATACAGCTCAGCGTCACTGTCTTTCCGCATCCTCTCGGGCCGGTCAATATATAGACAGTATTTCGAGTCTGTTCCGCATCGAAATCCTCAAAAATCGGTTCGATATCCTGATTTCTTTGGATAATCTTTTCATTTGTACGACCGAATGATATCGAAAACGGGTTTTCCATAGGAATCTCCTTTACTTAAGAATGACTTGTAATTCACTGTACTTCAAAAACATATTGTACTTCATTGTACTTTAAAAATCAAATTGTACTTCATTGTACATCATTGTACTTTCAAAAACGTATTGTACTTCATTGTACTTTGTTTTTTCTACCGTCATCCTGCTTTTCATAGTCGAAAGAAGTCTGTTCGCATCTCTTGACAAAAGAAGGAACGAATCTATAATATACGATATACCCCTATACCCTATATCGGAGGTGCCTATGACCGAAAACAAAAAGTTCGATGTCCGTGGCATGAGCTGTGCAAGCTGTGTCAGCCATGTCGAAAAAGCAGTAAAAAAGCTTGATGGCGTGAAAGATGTATCTGTCAGTCTTTTGACCAATTCCATGTTGGTCAGTTTTGATGAAAGCATCAAGGAAAAAGATATCATCCAGGCTGTCAAGAATGCGGGATACTCCGCCCATGTTGCATCCGAAAAAGAAAACACACAGGATTCCCTTTCTGATGAAGAAGAGATGAAGAACATGAAGAAACGTCTATTTTCTTCTCTTGTTCTCCTTGTTCCTCTTTTCTATATCGGAATGGGCTATATGCTCAATATGGAATATGAGACGACCATCTTCCCTTTGGGTGCTTTCGGGGAGAATGAATTCTTTGTTGCCTTGACAGAAATGACGCTTTCCCTGATCATCATGATCATCAATCGGAAATTCTTCATTTCGGGGACAAAAAGCATTCTTCATCGACAACCCAACATGGATGCTTTGGTTGCACTCGGAAGCGGTATTTCCTTTCTTTATTCCTTCATCATGCTCTTTATCATGTCCTTCTATGCGAAGAACAATGAATGGGACAATGTGATGAAGGCAAGCATGAATCTCTCTTTCGAGACAGCCGGCATGGTTCCGACCCTGATCACGATTGGAAAAACCTTGGAAACCTATTCGAAGGGAAAGACAACCAGTGCCATCAAAGGATTATTGAATCTTCAGCCAAAACAGGCTCGCGTCCTGCAGGATGGAAAAGAAGAGATGATCCTAGCCAAGGATGTGAAGAAAGGAGATATTCTTTTGATTCTCCCGGGCGAATCCTTCCCTGTCGATGGCATCATTCTCGAAGGGAATACCAGTGTCGATGAATCCTGTCTGACAGGAGAAAGTCTTCCAATCGACAAGACAAAAGGAGACAGGGTCTCCTCTGGAACCAACAACATCAATGGATCCATAAAGATCGAAGCAACAGAGGTCGGCGAAGAAACGACCTTGAGCAAAATTGTCAAAATGGTCGAAAACGCTTCTTCGACAAAAACGAAGATATCCACGCTTGCAGACAAAGTCGCTGGTGTTTTTGTTCCGATTGTCTTATGCATTGCCGCTCTCGTCTTCCTTTTCTGGATGCTCTTCGGTTCTGATTTTGTTTCCTCACTGAATGATTCGACGACTTTGCTCACTTATTCGATCAACAAAGCCATCTCCGTCTTAGTCATTTCCTGTCCCTGTGCCCTTGGCTTGGCAACACCGGTTGCCATCATGGTGGCCAGCGGAAAAGGAGCCAAATGCGGAATCCTCTATAAAACAGCCTCCGCCCTCGAAGAGACTGGAAGAGTCGATTTTGTCCTTTTAGACAAGACAGGCACCATCACCAAAGGAAAGCCCTCCTTGATGGAAACGAAAACCTATTCCTTTGATGAAAATGAACTGCTCAGAATCGCTTCCTCATTGGAGATGAACTCCGAGCATCCGCTATCCTTAGCCATCAAGGAGGAAGCTAAGAATAGAAAGATTTCATCTTATGATGTCACTTCCTTCAAGGCTTTGATCGGATATGGTGTCGAAGGAATGATCAACAATAAAAAATACTGCATCGGAAATGACCGCCTGATGGAAGAAAGAAAGTTTCTCTCTGAAGAAGCAAGGAAGGATGCACAGAGTTATGCCATGAACGGTCAGACACCTGTCTTCTTAGCCGATGAAAAAAGAATTCTAGGCATCCTCTCTTTAGCCGATCCCATCAAGGAAGACTCTTCTCTTGCCATTGAGGAATTCAAGAAGATGGGAATCACGCCGATTATGCTGACAGGAGACAATCAGAAAACAGCCCATGCGATTGCAAGACAGGCTGGAATCGACTTCGTCATCTCCGATCTTCTCCCCGATGGGAAACAAAGCGTCATCAAAGAACTTCAATCCTATGGAAACGTCCTGATGATCGGAGATGGCATCAACGATGCACCATCCCTGACCCAAGCTGATATCGGAATGGCCATCGGGGCCGGAAGCGATATCGCCATCGATTCAGCAGATGTCGTCCTTACAAAATCCACCCTGATGGATGCCATAAGAGCAATCCAGCTCTCCAGAGAGACTTTAAGGAATATCAAGGAGAATCTCTTCTGGGCCTTCATCTACAATCTCATCATGATTCCGATTGCAGCTGGATGCTTCTCCGCAATCGGTCTTGCCAAGCTTCGTCCGTGGATGGGAGCTCTGAGCATGGCACTCAGTTCTCTTTGTGTCGTTCTCAATGCCTTGAGACTCAATCTCTATTCCTTCAAGGATATTCTTCCCCATCGGAAAAAGAAAAAAGGACTTCCCAGTGGATTCTTTGAGAAAAAAAGCAGCGATGAGAAAACAAAAACGCTTTTCATCAAAGGAATGATGTGCGAGAATTGTGTCAGCCACGTCAAGAAAGTCTTAGAAGAACAAAAGGAAATCACCTCAGCCGATGTTTCTCTTAAGGAGAACAAAGCCATCATCTATCTCAACGCGGATATCGATGACATAGTTCTTAAGAAGCTCATCCATGATGAGGGATATCAAGTCACAAAAATCATAAACGAATAATAGAAAATAGGAGGTCATTTATGAAACAGATTATTCAAGTCGAAGGGATGAAATGCAAGCATTGCGAAATGCATGTCGAAGAAGCCATCAAGAAGATTGCTTCTGTCAAGAGAGTCAAAGCCGACCGTTTTTCCGCAACGGTGAAAATCGAAACAGAAAAGATGATTCCAGATTCTCTTTTGGAAGCAGCCATCAAAGAAGCCGGCTTCACCTACAAAGGAACGAAGTGATATGGTCGCCGATCATAAGAGCATCGAAAAGAAGCTCAACATCGCCAAAGGCCAGATTGATGGCATCAAAAGGATGATAGAGAATGACGAATACTGCGTCGATATCTCCAACCAGCTTCTTTCCACCATCACTCTGCTCAAGCATACCTACAATGATATCCTTTCTTCTCACATCCGACACTGCGTGAAAAACGCCAAGGACGAAAAGGAACTGGATGAGAAGATGAAGGAAATCGATAGCCTATTGGAAAAAATGTCACGCTAGACGAAGCGAGAAATCATCGTACGGAGAATTCGACAACCTTGTCCGATAAATCCGTATGGATGATCAATCTCGCTTTTTCTTCTTTTTCGACTTTATGGCTTCTTACATAGAAGGAAACAGATCCGCCCTGCAAAGAAAGAATATCCGGAGATAAGCATTCAATCGGGCCTTCAGTCTCAAGAGAGATGGAAGGGAAAGCATAATGCTGCTGAATCTGATTCTGGTCGACAAATAAAACGCTGACTCGAGCAACATCATAAGTTTCTTCATTGACGAGCTCCTTCTTGAAGGCAGTCACCTGATAATCAAAAGAAACGGATGGCTCGAGAATCTTTGTCACTTTCTCGGTCCCTTTGTTATATCCGACCAATTTGAAGGTAACGGCTTTTTCTCCCCAGCAGGAGATGTATTTCGAATACCAGTCGTAGACCTTGCTTAAAGGAACATGATTCTTCATCAGGACAAAAAGCGGTTTGATGAGTTTCTTTTTTTCGACATGGGCCATTCCAACATCACCGACATAATTTAGGGCACGGGCAATCACAGTACTGTCTTTCTTGTTCAGTCCTTCTGAAAATGTCTCGCCGATGAAATCATCGACGAGGAATGGCGGATGCTTCAGATAAGGATATTCCTTTTTCAGCGGATAGAACGTCTTGATGAATTTCTCATTGCGATACAATTTGATTTCATCGCAGTTGGAAAAGACGACAAACGGCTTGAAGTTCGCTTCATCCTGATCGCCGCTGACCGGAATATTCGTCACATGAATCAACGGATTCTCATCCTTCTGAGAAAGATAGGCATAGGCACAGTCCTTCTTGTTTCGATAAATATCCATCACCCCGTGATAGCAGATATGATCACCCGATCCGAAATCCTTGTGCGTATTGTAATCAAAGGCACACCAGGCGATTTCCCCGAGATACCCATCGTATTTATACGCATCGTTCATGACTCTGAGATGACGAAGTGCATGCTCGGTTCTTCTGTTTGTCGAATCATACATCTTGCTCGGATACATATGTCCATTGTTTTCCGTATCCAGAAGGGCTTTTCCTTTGGCTCCGCTCACAGTCTTCGGATCATCCAGTCCGTGAGAAAGTCCGCTGCAGGAAAAATCATTGTAGGAATAGAAATCTTCAAGACAATTCGAATCCTTGAAGTTTCTCACTCCGGTGGTCACTCGGCTACAATCGAGCTGATGGACAATCTCATTGGCTTTCGAATAGAGTTCATCATCATCCTTCGATTCATCCACACGGACACCATAGGCAATCAAGGAAGGATGATTTCTTTCCTTCTTGACCATCTCTTCAATGAAGAAAAGGAAATTCTTCCGCCACGTCTCTTCCGTGGAGACATGTTGCCATCCTGGCACCTCGGTGAGAACAAGAAGTCCGATCTCATCGCAGCAAGAAAGGAAATCCTCACTCTGCGGATAATGGCTCGTTCGGACGATATTGCAGCCAAGTTCCTTGATCAATAGCGCATCCTCTCTCTGGGCGCTTTTTGGAAGGCTCGGCCCGACAAAGGGATAATTCTGATGACGGTTGAGTCCGATCAGTTTGATTTTCTTTTCATTTAGATAGAATCCGCTTTGGTCGATCCGAATCGTGCGGAAGCCGACCTTCAATGTTCTTTCATCGGAAGGAATCGAGACTTTCAGGGTATAGAGATAGGGATCCTCAAGAGACCAAAGACGAAGATTCTCAATGGTGAATTCATTTTTGTCTGTCTGAACAAGAAGATTTCCTTCTTTATCATAGAGAGAGTAAGTGACTTTTTCTTCCTTCTCAAGAAGAGTGGATACCTTCAATCCTGTCTTATCGGCTTTTTTGATGATGACATCCTTAATGAAATTCTCCGGATAGGAAAGAAGAGAGACACCTCGATAGATGCCTCCGAAGGTCAGGTAATCCACCGCTTTTCCAAAGGGTGGAATATTCTCATCCTCCCTGGTATCCAAAACGACGAGAAGATGGTTGTCCTTCTTTTGGATATAGGAGGTGATTTCCACCTCGATCTGGACCCATCCGGAAATGAAATGGCCAAGATAGTTTCCATTCAGATAGAGATCTGCCTGAAGCATCAGGCCATCGAAATGAAGAAAGAAACGTTTCTGTCCTTCGATTGCATCAAAATATTTTTCATACGAATAAATACCTTGATAACTTCTTTCATCAAAATAATTGACTGGAAGTCTCTTTACCGAGTGTGGAATATCCACTTCCTCATAATCCGCCAAAGGAGTCTTTATATTCTCTTTTGAGAATCCTTCCTTGAAATGCCAGCCATAGTTCAAAGATGTTTTCATATGTTTCACCTCTAAGAGAATTATAGATGGAAATCATCAAGAAAACAAAAAGAAAGACACATTTCTCGGCTATAATAGAAAAAGAAGGAGAAAATGAACATGGAAGAAAGAATATTTCATTCTGGAGACATCGTAAGGCACTTCAAAAGAGAAATCGTCGATCCGAATACTTCTCTCTATCTCTATAAGATCATCGGCATTGCCACCCATTCCGAAACAAGAGAGAAGATGATGGTCTATCAAGGATTATATGATGATTGCGCTCTCTATGTAAGACCCTACGATATGTTTGTTTCTGAAGTCGATCATGAAAAATATCCGAAGATAAAGCAGAAGTACCGTTTTGAGAAAACGATTCTCAATAAAAAGGAAGAAGAGATCATTTCCTCCCTGCTCAAAAAGAAAGAAGCCGTATGACAAAAGAAAAAGAATATTGTCCAAAATGCGGAGAAAGACTCATCCAGAAAGAACTTCCCCATGAAGGGATGATTCCCTATTGTCCATCCTGTCAGGAATATCGATTTCCTCTCTATAGTGTCGCTATCAGCATGATTGTCCTATCTCCCGATGAAAAAGAGATTCTTCTCATCCAGCAATATGGCAAGAAAAGATATATCCTGGTTGCCGGATACGTCAATAAAGGAGAAGATGCCGAAGACGCACTGAAAAGAGAACTTCTCGAGGAAGTCGGACTGACACTCGACACGTATCATTTCAATCATTCCCATTATTTTTCCAAGACGAATACATTGATGCTCAATTTCACCATCCGCGCCACATCGAGAAACGTCATTCCGAATGGGGAAATCGATTCCTATTCCTGGTTCTCTCTTTCAGAGGCCAAGGAAAAGATTGCTCGGCCATCCTTGGCAAGACAATTCCTAGATGGATATTTAACTGGACAATATCACTTCGAATGACAATTTTTCACTCTCTATAAAAAATGAACCAACAGAAGACCTATATCTGCATCGATCTGAAGTCTTTTTATGCCTCTGTGGAATGTGTCGGGCGTCATCTTGACCCATTGACGACAAACCTCGTTGTCGCTGATTCATCCAGGACCGAAAAGACTATCTGTCTTGCTATATCTCCCTCTTTGAAAGCCTATGGGCTGAAAGGAAGAGCAAGACTTTTCGAGGTGGAAGAAAAAGTCCGTGCAATCAATAAGGAAAGGAAAAAGCATTGTCCCTATCCAACCTTCCTTGGTGAATCAAGCAGTGCACCCGTCTTAGAGAAGTCTGATGAACTTGCCCTATCCTACATCATCGCCCCACCCCAGATGAGAAAATACATTCAGGTGAGTTCTCATATCTATTCCATCTATCTCAAGTATGTCGCCAAGGAAGATATCCATGTCTATTCCATCGACGAAGTCTTCATGGATGTCACCAACTATCTTCACCTCTATGAGAATGACCCTCATAAGATGGCTCTTCTCATGATTCAGAATGTCCTAAAGGAGACTGGCATCACCGCGACTGCCGGAATCGGAAGCAATCTCTATCTTGCCAAGGTTGCCATGGATATCTTGGCCAAGCATGTCAAGGCCGATAAAGACGGTGTAAGAATCGCCTCTTTGGATGAAATCGAATATCGAAAGAAGCTCTGGAATCATACGCCTCTGACGGATTTCTGGAGAGTCGGAAAAGGATATGAGAAGAAACTTCATGAGATGGGTCTCTATACGATGGGCGACGTCGCCAAATGTTCTCTTCTCAAAGAGAAGGACTACAATGAGGAGATTCTATATTCAGCTTTCGGAATCAATGCCGAACTTCTCATCGACCATGCCTTTGGCTATGAGAATGTCACCATCAAGGATATCAAGAACTACAAACCATCCACGAATTCCCTATCCGAAGGACAGGTCATCCATTGTCCGTATGACTATTCCCAGACCCGAATTCTTCTTTCAGAGATGATGGACAATCTTTCCTTATCCATCACGGAAAAAGGATTGGTCACCAATTCCATCTCCTTATTCATTGTCTATGATGTTTCCAATCTCAAAAACGGATATGATGGAAATATCAAGAAGGACTACCTTGGAAGAAATATGCCAAAGCCCTATAGCGGAATTATCAAGCTGAAAAGCTATACCTCCTCCTATCGTGAACTAAATAGTGCCCTTTTCTCCCTCTATGATGAAAATGTGAACCGAAATCTACTCATTCGAAAAATCAACATCGCCTGCAATAATCTCGTAAGAGAAGATGAGATTCTCTCTCAAACCCATTCAGAAAGGATTTCTCTTTTCGAGAATGTCAAGGACACCATGGAAAAAGAAAAGAAGGAATACGAAGAAAGAAGAAAAGATAAGCAGGTCCAGCTCGCCCTTCTTTCCATCAAAAAGAAATACGGAAAGAATGCCATACTCAAAGCCAACGACTATGAAAAGGATGCGACTCAGAAAGAAAGAAACGAACAGATTGGAGGACATAAGGCATGAATGATGATGTCCATGATTATTCAGACATTCTCTTTGTCGAACATCCGATAAGCAAAAAGCACAAAAGAATGTCCGTCAATGAAAGAGCCAGCCAATTCTCTCCTTTCGCTGCCCTATCCGGATATAAAGAAGCCATAAAAGAAGTCGAGAAGAAGACGGTCACAAGAAAAGAAATCTCCCAGGAAGCCAAAGAGGAAATCAATGCCAAACTGGTCTTTTTAGTCGACAACATCCAAAAAAGAATTCATTTCCAGATTACCTATTTCCAAAAGGAAGAATCCTCAAAAGGGACTTACATCACAAAAGAAGGAATGTTGAAAAAATATCTTCCGGAATCGAAGAAAATTCTCATGGATGACGGAAGTCTTCTTTCGATCGAGGATATCGATTCTCTTAAGATTCTCTCCGAATAGAAAAGGTGCCCTAAGGCACCCTATTTTTCAGTCTTCGAGACTTGGATAATATTTCTTGATGGATTCAGCGGAATTTTTCAAGGCTTTTTCTTCTTCATCCGACAATTTGATTTCGACCTGTTCGAGGATACCATCCTCGCCAAGGACACAGGGAAGCGACATCATGACGTCCGAAATGCCATACTGTCCTTCGAAAAGAGTCGTGACGGGAAGAACGCGATGTTCATCAAAGAAGATGGACTTCACGATGCTTGCAACGCTCGAGGCGATGCCGTAGGAAGTATTGCCTTTTCTTCGCACGATTTCGAACCCAGACTGGATGGTTTCCTTTACCAGATCTTCTTTTGTCTTTCCATGTAATTTTTCTTTGTCTTCTTCAACGATATCGAGGAATCTTTTTCCGCCGACGGTTGCCGAAGAGAAGACAGGAACTGAAGTCGCTCCATGTTCGCCGATGATTAAGGCAGAGACCGACTTGCTATCGACATGAAGAAGATCGCCGATGGCATATTCCAAACGAATGCTATCCAATGTCGTTCCGGTTCCGATGACATGATTCTTATCCAGTCCGGAGATCTTCCAGGCATAATAGGTCATGATATCCACCGGATTGGAAATGACAATGAGGATTCCGGAAAATCCGTTTTCCATGATGGAAGAGATGATGCTTTTCATGATGGCCTTGGAGGAGGAAAGGAAGGAGAGACGGTCGCTCACATTCTTATTCATCGGAGCCGAAGCGGTGATGATGACGATATCCGCATCCTTGCATTCCGAATAGTCGCCTGCCTTCACATGGATTCTGCGATTCATGAAATGGGAAGCATGCTGCATGTCAAAGGCTTCGCCTTCCGCTTTCTGCATATCCCGATCGAGCAAGACGATTTCCTTGCAGAGTCCCTGATTCAGAAGAGTATACGCCGTCATCGACCCGACATTGCCAGCACCGACAATCACAACCTTCTCGGACACGTGTTTCATGGGCTATCTCCTTTTTTTCAAAACAAGATAAATGCTATTTCTTTTGCTTTCTTTTTTCAAGAGGCGTTGGAAATTTTTTCTTTCTTTTTCGAAGTCCATTTCCGATTGAAAATCACACAAAGAGGTGTCTTCATGAAGAAGTAGTACACAGGGATGGAAATACAAACGACCATCAAGGTGCCTAAAATCGCCATACCCATTTCTCTTAGGGCAAAAGGTGTGGTCTTTTCGATAGACATATAGAAATCATAGGCAATGATGTACTTGAAGAGCTTGATTCCGATTTCCTGCTCGATGGCAAGAATGATCATCGTCATCTGCCCGATGGTGATAAAAACGATATTTTCAACGGCATGTGCCAAGAAAAGAATGCCAAAGACACCGGCAAAGGTCAGCGGAATGACATATTGATAGGGAGAATAGATGGCATAGGTTCCACTGAAATGGGAGCCATCATAGTTGCGATAGATGGCTAAGGAAGCAAACAGAGAGAAGGTCAATAAATAGAAGGAAAGAAGAAGCGAGATTCCTCGATTCTGGAAAAGGAAGGAAAAGACTTTGTCGCTCTTCTTATGGACCAGAAGATAGCCCAAATAGAGATACACGCTTCCAATAAAAGCGGTATCCATGGACCAGAAAAGGAACCTGTGGAAGAAGTGGTTATAGACAAGTGCCCATGCCATCATCAGGGCGACAAGAAGAAGGGAATAAGGAATCTTGTCTTTCGTAAGACGGATGATGAAATAGCAGAAGAGTTCCGACCAGAAAAGGGAAGGGAGATACCATAGGGAATAGGTTCGAAACTCCGGAAGGATATCAAAGACGATTCGGTGAAGAAAGAATTCCCCGTTGAGCGTCACATGTTCCATCGGAGCAAAACTGACCTCCGCAACAAGAAGAAGGAAAGCCAGGAAATAGTAGGGAAGAATGAACTGCCTAAATTTCCGATAGATAAAATGAGGAAGTTTCTCATCCTCTCCAACCAAAGAGAAGGCCATGCCGTCCAAAACAAAAAAGAGAGGATTCAAAAAGGAATCCAAAAAAGCCGTTTCCATATCACAGGCTCTCATATAGACATAGACAAAAAGCGTGATGCGGATACACTGGGCTGTCAGGGTTAAATTTCTTCTTCTCTTGATGGCTGATTCATTCATAGCAAAACGTTTCGATTATATCCTATAAAGAAAACATTCGGCAATAGAAAACAAGCCAAAAAGAAGAAAAGTGTGAAATTTTTCCACCAAAAAGACCGGAACGAGTCCGGTCTATAGAGTCAATCTTAGAAATCGATATCCAAATCGTAGTAGCAGGCAGTGAGGAGTTTTTCCATCTCTTCCTGGTTTGGCTGTCTCGGGTTGGAACCGGTGCAGGCATCGGCGATGGCGTTCTTGGCGATATCTGCAAGACGATCCTTGAAGACATTCTCCGGAACGAATCCAGTCTCTGTCGGATAGGAATCCTTGCCATAGTGGTTGATGGAATGCGGGATATTCAAGGCATCGTTCATGCCGCGGAGATATTTGATGAGAAGCTGGACTTTCTCTTCATCCGAGCTTCCGCCAAGCTTCATGTAGTCGGCGATGACACCATATCTCTTCAAGGCTTCCGGATCTTTGCTGTTATAGGCGATGACCTTCGGAAGATACATGGCATTGGCAGCACCATGGATGATGTGGGCACCATAGTCTTCAAAGGCAGCACCCGTCTTATGTGCCATGGAATGGACAATGCCGAGAAGAGCATTGGAGAAAGCCATACCAGCCATGCACTGGGCATCATGCATAACATCTCTTGCCTTCATGTCGCCATTGTAGGACTTGACCAAGTTAGCCTGGATCAATTCGATGGCATGAATGGCTAAAGCATCCGTATATTCGCAATGAGCAGTGGAAACATAGGCTTCGATCGCATGGGTCATGGCATCCATACCCGTATGGGCGACGAGCTTCTGTGGCATCGTTTCGGCAAGTTCAGGATCGACGATGGCGACATCCGGTGTGATTTCGAAATCAGCGATCGGATATTTGATGCGGTCCGTATAGTTTGTGATGATAGAGAATGCGGTGACTTCAGTCGCTGTTCCGGAAGTCGAAGAGATGGCGCAGAAATGGGCCTTATGTCTCAACTGGGGAATGCCGAAGACCTTGCACATATCCGGGAAGGTGATTTCCGGATATTCATATTTGATCCACATCGCCTTGGCTGCATCGATCGGAGAACCGCCACCGATGGCAACAATCCAGTCTGGCTGGAATTCTTCCATCGCCTTGGCACCCTTCATGACCGTCTCGACGCTCGGATCGGATTCGATGCCTTCGAAGATGCTGACTTCGAATCCAGCTTCCTTGAGATACGCTTCTGCCTTCTGCAAGAAGCCGAATCTCTTCATGGAACCGCCACCAACACAGATCATGGCTTTCTTACCCTGAAGGTGTTTCAGATTTTCCAAAGCACCCTTGCCATGATAAACATCACGTGGTAAACAAAATCTCATAGTCTAGTGACCTCCTATTGCTTATGAATTACCAATTCTCATAAGCTTTATATCTCCATAACAATACCATTGTAACGGCTTACAATCAAGTGTTTCGGAAAGGAATTTTACATTTGCACAATTGCCACTCAAACTGCGCATTTCCTATCGAAAATAAGCACGAAATGATTATTTTTAAGATACACTTGGTAACGAAATTCTCGAATTGAGCGTACTGTAGGTGAGTGTCTGGGACACAGAGAAGCCTTTGAGCTCATAAGTGAGCTTCACTTCATCCAAGGCAAGGATAGCCTTATCGAAGGTGATCTGAACATTCAGAGATTTGACCGAAGAAGAATCCTGGATGGTGTTCTTCAAGAAGGAAGAGACCTTTCCATCCTCGACACTTCCTTTGACTAAGTAGGTGGAATCCACCTTCTCATCACTTAAGACATCCATCTTGGAAAAATCCATGCTCAGACTCATCGGCTTGATGTCGCTTGCATAATCGCTTGTCTTATAGGTTCCATCCGATAATTTCTCATATTTCTTGGTCGGAGAGTAATAGAAGGAAGATTGCTCGACTTCTGTCGGTGCATTCTCCTCAAGCGAAGAGAGTTTCTTCTGATAGGATGTATAGAACATCACCTTTGTGTCATAGCCTTTTTCATCCTGTCCGATATAGACAGACTTCGAATCATAGCCAGTGATCATCACCGTCTCATCCTTGCTCACCTTGAAATCGGAATCGATCTTGTAGAATTCCTCATTCTTCTCAAGATATTTTTCAATTGTCGACCCCTGTGAATTGTTTGTCCCTGAATCCTTGCTCGCAGATCCATTCTCTGAATCTGTCCCGGTCTTGCTGCATCCAACAAGAAGAAGAGGAAGCAAAAAGAGAACCATTTTTCTTTTTTTCATGATCAGAACCCCACTTTGATATCCGAGGAAACGTCATCGACATCCCCCGACAATTCCTGATACGCCTTCAAGACGCGTTCATATTTTTCACTCACCGAAGAAGAAATCTTGGCTTTTTCATCCGCCGAAAGATAGGAAAGAACATTGCCAGCCTTGATGAGAAGATAGTGGTTTTCGCTGATTTTCGTTTCATCCATCTTTTCGACATAGGAAGCAAAGTCTGAGACGACAAAATGAATATCCTCTTTTGTGCGGATGGATAGATAAGGAAGATTCTTTTCTTCATCATAGCTGAAGACAAGATTCACATCGAAATCACGGATGAAGGTATTTTCCTCATAGTCCTTCTTGGAATTCAAAGCGGAAACAGCCTTTCCGGCAAAGATGGATTTCACATCCACGGTATAGGATCCGAAATCGGAATAGTCCTCATTTATATAGCTGACATTCTTCACGCTGTAAGAACTCGTCGCCGCATCATGGGAACCGATGAGAGGAGCCATGTAGCCCGGCTGGGTGATCTCATACACCTTAAGATCGAGAAGCGCATTCTCAACAGAAAGTTTTCCACCTTCCTTGTTGTGTCCAGCGACAACGCCGACTTCCTTCTTGGCTTTCTGGATAGTCAGGTAGCAGATGAGATTCTTGATGGTGGTATCGCCACGGTTTCTTCCAATCAGGCCAACAGCAGCACCCTCGGTATTTACGCTTCCCGAAGCGAAGACATTTTCCATCTTTGTGGTGCAGTTTGCCTCGAGTCCTCCGGTGAGAAGACCACAATATTTCGGACAGACAATCGAAGCATCCTTGATTTCCACATTGGAGATATTCAGTGTCTGCGGAGTCGAGGAAGAAGCACGGCATCTTCCGCTCAACAGGCCAAAATAGCCTTCACCGCCTTCGGTCAGCGTGCTTTCCAATTCAGCACTGCAGGATAGGAAATGGATGTTTTCATAGTTTCCGCCATAGATATTTCCGGCAATCAAACCGACATTTCCAGCGCCATAGGCATGGCAATTGGTGAACGTGATGTTCCTAATATCGCCATGGCAATAGGCAAAGATACCTACACGATTTTCTGTCGAAGAGATCGTAAGGTTGGAAATCGTATATCCCTGTCCATCCAAGACACCCTTGAAGTCGAATTCGGTATTCGAATAGTCCCAGTAATAATCCGAGAAATCCAGATCCTTGGTCAGTTTGAACGTCTGACTTGCCGAGTCGATATCGTTGGCCATTTCATAGAAATCATCTTCACTCGAGATATTGACAACCGTCGAGATATCCAAAGAGGAAACGACATTGCTCGAGGCATTCTCATTCTTCAAAACAGCATAGACATCATATTTCTTTGTGATATCCAATGTGGACGTTGTCACTTTGTTTTCTCTTGCAGAGACTGTTTCATTTCCAGAAAGAACCTTTCCAGATAAGGAGGCTCCGCTAGAAAGAATTTCTTCTTTTGTCGGCGCTGTGCTTCCTTTTTCCATGACTAAATAATAGAAAGTCGTCTGATCGCGATTGACCACAAAGGAAAGTTCCAGATAGGCTAGATTGGCATTCGTCTTATCTTTCTTCAATGCGCTCGACTTGAACGAAACAAGACTTGGAGCCGCTGTATCCTCATAGAGATAGACAATCTGGGTGACGGTCTTCTTTTCACCAGTCGCTGTGAGCGTGAAGGTATGAGAATATTCGATGGCATCCGTAGAGAGATTCTTCTTCTTTGTTTCGATTGCATAGTCTGTCTGATAGACGAAGGTCTTCTCTTCATCGAAGCGGTTGTGGACAATGAATGTCTTCGGATCGACCTTGGAAAGATTCGTCAAGGTTGCTTCCGTGGCAAACAAGGACTCAGCATATCCTTCGATCGTGCCAAGGCCCTTGCTTCTATTGGGATTGCTGACACTCCCTTCCTCTAAACCGATATGCAAATCAGAAAGATAGGAAACACCGACATTCTTTCCCTTCTTGTTCACGATGCGGAAAGAATCGATGTCTCCTTTTCCACCAGAGGAAATACCATAGGAAACATCATCCATCATGATTGTATCCGCGCTTGTGCATTCGACATATTTGTTCTGCTTGTAGTCATAGAGATAGAGAGAGACATAGCCGGACTTCGGCTTGAACTTTGCCTTGAATTTCGTCCAGACTCCTTCGCTGATCTTCACATCATCGAAGGCCTTGTAGGAACCCGAGACAACCTGGCTGACTTCCGAAGAGGAGAAGGAGATGCCGCCGACAATCTTTCCCTGGCTAAGAAGTTCGATTGCGACACCATTCGTCTCTCCTGTGAACAGGAAATAGCCTTCCAAATAGGCGCCAGAAGGAGCATCCGTTGCTTTGATGTTGGCTTTTCTTGTATATCTTGTATCGCTCGAAAGCGTCTTGGAAGTCAGTTTCAGGGCATGGGAAGAAACAAGATCGTTCACATTCTTCAGATTCTGATCGGATCCATCGACGATTTCAGCCAAAAGGGATTCCGATCCGCTCTGGGTGTAGTTTGCATAATCAGAAAGATCCAGTCCCACGCTATAGGAGGAGAAGTCCTCATCGATCTCAAGAGGAATCTCTTCTTCAACCATCTCCGCCGGTTTGATGACCTTTAAGGAGAAAGTCTTTGTCGCCGCTTGGTCCTCATGATCCTGAATGCTCGCCTTCAAGGTCAAGGTCACTGTCTTCTCTTCACTGACTTCATGAACAATGGCACGGATGCGGATCAGTTTTCCGGCATCCGATTTGACTTCCGAGATGGAAATCACGCTGCTATCGGAAGACGTCCAGGAAAAGCTCGTCTTATAGAGTCCGAGAATCGGAAGATAGAAATCCGAAACCACATGCTCTGTGTCAAAGCCAAGAGAGATTTCACCCACGGCCTCGACGCATTGCTGATGGATGGTTTCATTCTGTGTCGCATAATAGCGGGCACCTGCATTTGCAGCACTGCTTTTCGGCATGGAAAAGCCGAAGGCAAAGGAAGATGCAAGAATGGATAATACGATAATACTCTTTTTCATTATTTGCTTTCTCCTGATAAATCAGCCCCCAAAGGCTTTCCGTCTTCACCCAGCTTATAGAATTCACTCTGCGGATTCACTTTCAGGAAGTCGCCCAATTTGATGGACCCGTCCTCCGCGCGGAGAAGAGAATGAATATCGACCTTGTTCGTGACAGGAACATCCTTCATGGACTGTTCCTGGGGCGTGGTCATGGAAACGAAGGGTTCCTTGCCATTCGGCTCGGAATAGGTTGTTCCGCATTTGCCCTTCACAGAGAAATCGCCCGAGACAGGTGTTGTATATTTCAGCATGGAGAGTCCCGAATAGAAGACGCTGTAGCTGATATTTCCCTTGTAGCGGTCTCGTGAATTCGCCTTGCTGACGCTTCCGGTGATCGGATTGACTCTGTTTCCAGAACAATAGGAAAGAAGATTCTTGTAGTAATTGGTGCTGGTATTCACATCACGGCACAGATCGAAGTTGGCGGCATCGAGGTCTCTGGTTCCATTGTTGAAGGCGGTGCAGTTCTTGAAGGTGATGGTTCCTGGATTGCTGTTATCTGTGAATCCCGTCGCGAGATTGTTGAAGGCGATGCAGTTTTCCACGACATGGGAAACAGCGATGCTTTCTCCACCCAGCTTGAACCCATTGCCATCCGAGTTGTTTGTTCCCACGCCCTGGGTTGTGATGCCGTTGTTGAAGGCAATGCAGTTTCTGATGGTGACAGGACCAATCGGACCGGAATCACCTTTCGTATAGAGATCCCATCCATCATCGACATTGTTATAGGAAATGCATCCATCAAAGACATTTCCATATCCGGTGGTCAGTTTGCAGGCAAAGCCATCGCTATCCTCACCCGAGGGATCATGGTTGTCATGAGAAGTGACATTCTTGATCAGATTGTGGCTCGGCCAGGTATCCAAGGTATTGCACGAAGAGGATTTTCTTCCCAATTGAAGACCCGAATCCTGGCAATCATGGATATCGAGATGCTCGACAACGTTGTAGTTTCCACCGATATAGACGCCATTGTCACCGGCCCCGAAGACTTCGATATCCTTCAAAGTCCAATAATCCGAATTCAGGGAAACACCTCGGTTGGAAGAATTGAACGACATCGAAGAGAAGTCAAAGACGACTTTCGCTTTCTTGCCATCGACAACTTCCGGCTGAATGGTTCTTCTTCCTTCTTCGGATGTGACATGATAGGAATCCGTAGCATCACTCACGCCATAGGAGATCATCTGCGTGGTGGAGAAGGAATAGGTTCCCTCCATGAGATAGAGGGTATTTCCTGGTGTCAGGCTCTTGACGGCCGTCATGAAATCATACGGGGATTCTTTGGTGCCTTTTCCCTGATAGGTGCCTGTCGGCGAAACATAAAGAGGATGGGAATCATCCACAGAAATCGAAGAAGAAACACTCGAATCTGTATCATCCGAAGCATTCACAGAAGAAGTTTCTTCACTCGAGGAGTTCTGCTTGGCTGTGGAATCCGAAGTGGTGTTTTGGCATCCTGCCAAGGCAATCCATCCACAGTTGAGCAAAAGAGGAATCAGTCTTTTTTTCATATATTCAAGTCCTTTCATTTGACTTGAACCTATTGTATAAAAAACTTGTATGCAAGCGGTTACTCTTTGTTTCGGCAGCACAAAAATTTTCAAAAATCATTTATTTTTTGTGCTAAAAACACAAAAATAAGAAAAAAGTGTTGTAAGAACTTGTGTACAAGAATTAAATATTTGAAATCGTTTTCAAAAAGGAGAATATTTCATGAAACGTAAAATCATTCCGTTCATAGCCTTAGCCTCGTTGATGCTCATCGGCTGCAAAACGCAGGGACAGGATTCGTCTGGAACAGCCTCTACGCCAGCAGCAAGTACACCAACTCAGGATACGACGACTGCCAAAACAACTACCCCTGCCCCGACGACCACACCAGCACCAGTTTCTTCGCCAACCGAGTCCTCTCCAGCTGAATCTTCTCCGGAAGAGTCTTCTTCTCCAGAAGTTGTCCAACCGGATTTCGCTCTCGATATGAGTGCCTTCCAGGCTTCTGCAGATGGAAAAACAAAAAGTGATGGTCATTTCACCCTTTATGTCAAGGATGCATCAAAAGATGGTCTCGATAATGAAACGGCTCCGACACAGGTGAAGATAAGCGGAAACTCTGAATTCAAGACTTCTGGACCAGTCAAAGCCATCAAATTTGTCACCACCAAGGCCGGCAAGATTTGCCTTGAATGGAAATCCGGAACAAAAGGTGAAACCATGAGAGTTGGCTACATCATTAAAGCAAATGAAAACGGCTTGATCGAAAAGACAGTCGGAAGAAATATCATGACCGTTTCCGATGAAGGACAGCATGAAGCCAATTGGGATTCCTCGGAATTCAATCTTCCGGAAGCAGGAACCTACTATATCGCCTGCAATGCCGCTATTTCTGTCAGAAAAGCAGAAGTCTACTATGATTCATCAATCACGGCTGTGACTCCAATCAGCGAAGTCGGAACCGATGCCGATGTCCTGAACCCAACCTTGAGTCTTCCGACATCCGATAGCGGATATGCAGCCGAGAAAGCATTCGGCAGCTATACAATGGGTGAGGGTGTCCAGTCGAAGTTCTATGGAAAAATCGCGACAGCCACCATCGATGGCGATAGCACTCGCATTCCTTATAGCTGCTTCGAATTCCAGGATGGCGAAACCATGAAATTCCATTCCTCCGGCGTTGGAACCTTGACCCTCCTTCTCACCGGAAGAGGTGCCAAAGATGCAGACGGCAACTATCCAACTTCTTCCTTCATCTGCAAAAAGGGAGAAGCAGAAGTTACAGCCAGTGAAAACAAAAACAAGGAAATGGTCAGCAGCAGCAAAACCAAAGCATTCTATACTGCGACCTTCAGTGTCACAGCCGGAGACTATACCTTCACCAGCACGAACGTCACAGACGTCTACTACGCCACCTTCAGCGCTGTCGAATAAATAGAATCGTCCTCCTTTCAAAGATGCCATAGACAATGTGGCATCTTTTTTCTTTTCCGAAACACAAAATCCATAGCCTTAGGCTATAATAGAAAAGAAGAAAGAAGAGAAAAAGATATGCTCACGAAAGATCAAAAAGAAAGATTGTCCTTATTGAAAACCATGAACGGAGGTGAAATCTCCAAGAAAGAAGCCATCGATGCCCTCGAGAAGAACTTCTGGGATACGGCCATGGCTTTCGAATGGCTGAAAAGAAAAAAGAACAATGAAGAAATCTCACTCGATGAATTCCATCAGAACTACGAAGAAGCAAGAAAGAAGGCTGTCATCCTTCCTAGCGATCGCTACGATACGCCAAACGACAACAAGGCTCCAAGCAACCGCAGACAAAGAAGAGCTGCCAAAAAGAACAGCAAGAAAAAATAGCCTGCCAGAGAGCAGGCCTATTCTTCAAGAGGACATCTGTCCTCTTTTTTCTATTCGTGACTTTCCACGACGATGAAATACGGACTCGTCGGAGAATTGAGGATATTCACTCTTGTGCAGGCAAAGCGGAATCGACTCAAAGAAGAAAGATAATCCACAACCATCTTTCCTTCCAGGTCTCCTTCCTCATGTCCAGGATAGATTGCGATATTCAAGATCGCATCCTTATCCATCAGATCCAGGGCAGATTCGATGGCAGGAAGGGTGGTCTTTCTGAGAGTATAGATTGACTTATCTCCGCCCGGAAGCCAGCCGAGATTGAACATGCCGGCTTTGATCTTCTCATGGACATATTCCTTCACCTTGTGATGGGAGTCATGGATGAGGGTATAGTTCTCTAAGCATCCGGCTTCCACCAGATGTTTCTTAGTCGATAAAATCGCCTGTTCCTGGATATCGAAGGCATAGACATGGCCTTTTTCTCCGACCGTCTTCGATAGGAATTCGGTATCATGGCCATTTCCCATCGTGAAATCAACAGCGATATCTCCACTTTTCAGATGCTTCAGAATAAAATATTTATGTAAGTCCAATAAATCGAGCATAGAATAAAATCTCCTGACACCATTATAGAGAAAAGAAGTGAAAGTTTCTATCACAAGAGATAAAAGTCATGTGTAAAATAACGATACAAGTTGATTGCTATTGTACATTTTCTTTGCTATATTGTATCCAAGAATGTACAAAGGAGGTACATAGAGATGTTTGATTACAAAGGTAAAGTCGTTGTCATCACCGGTGCTTCGTCCGGTCTTGGCACCCAGATGTCCAAGGGTTTCGCTTCCCAGGGCGCCAATGTCGCCTTGTTGGCCAGAAGAGTCGAAAAGCTCACGGCCCTTGCCGAATCCCTGAAGAAGGAATATGGAATCGATGCTCTTCCAGTCGCCTGTGATGTCACCAATCCGGAGTCCATCGAAAATGCCGTCAAAGCCGTCAAGGAACATTTCGGACACGCCGAAGTCCTAGTCAATGACGCCGGCGGAGAAAAAGGAACCGGAACCAAAGCTCTCGACTACAAGGATGAGGACTGGCAGTTCACCCTCAATCTCGACTTGACTTCCGTCTTCCGTGTCTCGAAAGCCTTCGGCGGATTCATGAAGGAAAGCATCGAAAGCGGAAAGCAGGGCTATGGAAGAATCATCAACATCGCTTCCATCTATGGACTTGTCGGCAATACCGCTATCCCGACCATCGCCTATCACACCTCGAAGGGTGCGGTCGTGAACTTCACAAGAGGATTGGCTGCCGAACTTGCCACTTCCAAGATCACGGTCAATGCCATCTGCCCAGGCTATTTCTATACCGAACTGACCACAGCCACGCTCGACACAGACTATTTCCAGGCTTTCGCCAAGCAGTCTGTCCCGATGCAG
>CAVCCX010000023.1:0-28631 GCA_963600815.1 Bacteroides uniformis
TCATCTCCGGCATGAGCACGTCTGGCGATGGAAAAATCGTCGTCAATTTCCTTTACAACGCAAACGGCATCGTCGAAGTTTCGGCTGTCGATGGAAATCAAAGGACTCTTACCGCACAGAAGATGGATTGTGATCTATCCATCGAAGAGATTCTTGCCAAACTGGCAGCCGAAGATGAAGAGAGAAGAAGAAAAGCAAAGGAAAATCAGGCGATTGAACTGACGATTGCCATCGATACGTCTGGCTCGATGGATGGTACCTCCATCGTGGAGGCAAAGAAACAGGCTTTGAATTTCATCAATACATTCAGACAGTATCCCGGTACGAAGATTTCTGTTGCGGAATTCAATACGAAATTCGAATATCATGCCTATAAATCCAGCGATTATTCGGAAGTGAAAAAAGCTGTCGAATCTTTAAGGGCATATGGCTGTACCAGTGCCTGTCCGATTCGTGAGACCTATAAAGACTTCAGCAAGAATGTCCAAAACAAGTTCTTGGTGATTCTGACTGACGGCTATTGGGATACTCAGGATAAGGAGATTCAACATTCCAAGATCGCAAAGCAAGCCGGAATCAAAATCTATGCAATTGGCATCGAGGATGCCGATCAAAAATTTTTGGATAAGATTTCCTCGGGTGATGGAATCAAGGTTGATCTTTCTGACTTGGGGAGCGCCTTTGAGCAGGTGGCTTCTTCCATTGCCACGGAAATGGGATCGAATATGTCGCTGAGTTAGTTTTCGTTTTGTTGTCTATCTATCTTTTTAAGATAAAGGGGTCGCTATGGGTGATATCAATAAAAAAATACGAACATCGGATGAATTGAATGATGTCGAATACAATTATTTCCGCTACTATGGAATCAAGCCATCGGAAAAAGATCCGAAGGCCATCGACATGGTCATCAAGAAGAAAGCCAGCGATACGAATCCGAAATATCCTCGTCTGGCCCGTGAATTGAAAGACGATGCGGAACAGATTCTTGTCAATGATGCCACATTCAATGGAACATCCTATGTTCCGAATTCGGGTGGGCGAAAAAAAGAAGCGGATGCGCTCAAGAGACTGGTGCTGGACAAGGCAAAAAGCTATGTCCAGAATTCGTCCAAGGCCCGTAAAATCATCTTCTATTCCCTGATTCAGAAAATCACGGATTCCCCTGAAAATGTGATTGCCGGTGAAAGTATCTTCACCTTCGATGAACTCCTCAATGAAGTGAAATATCTGGAGAAGTCTGGTTTCCAGTTCATCGATGAGAATAAAGCTGATCCTTTTGCCTCCTTTGAAGGCATGGACCAGTATTTCGTCACGGTGAACTGCAAGAATCTTTACGGATTCTTGGGTTTGTCGGACATGAATGCATCGGATCAGGAAATCGCTGCGGGCTTAGCTGCTAAGAAGGCTGAGTGGGCAAAACTTCCGACTTCAGATCGAAACAAGAAGAATGCTTATTCCAAACTCAATGGCAAAATTCCATTGATTCTCCAAAAACCGGATCAGAGAAAACTCTATAATTATTTTATTTCCTATTATGATGA
The DNA here is from genome assembly GCA_963600815.1 of Bacteroides uniformis. Classification (GTDB taxonomy): domain Bacteria; phylum Bacillota_I; class Bacilli_A; order RFN20; family CAG-288; genus Enterosoma. The sequence goes on from CAVCCX010000023.1 coordinate 1,542, forward strand.
AATCTGGTCGAAATTCAAGGAAAAGAAGACATACAATGATTTTGATTTGGACTTTGATGAATTCACCCGATATGTTTCCATCATTTCCGCAAATGAGAAAATCGATGCCGCCAAGGCAAGAGAAATCCTTGTCATTGGCCTTCACCATTATGGCCTGAACCTTGTCGGCGGAAATGAAGGCGATGAACTGGAAACCTGCCCGCATTGCGGAAAACTCTATTCGAAGGATAAGAAAGTCTGCCCGCACTGCGGAACGAATCTGGTCCAATTGTGCTGGAACTGCTCAGAGCCGATTCCGATTTCAGCACGTGTCTGCCCATGCTGTGGCATTTCCGTCAATCTGAAATCGAATTTCGACCAGGCCAAGGTCAATATGGATGCTGCCCTGATGGCGGTTCCGATTGATGAAGTGAAATTGGATGCCGCCTTGCTGAGGCTGAAGAATGTCTATTCGAAATATGACAAGAATCCGGATTGCCAGATTGCCAAGACAATCGCCGGTTATCTTCCGAGAATCCAGAAGAGAAAATCGGAAAAGAAGAAAATCGATGACATCTTCAATGACTACATCGTGAAGGTCATGGACCTCTGTGCAAGAAAGTCTTTCTTCCAGGCATCGAGCGTTCTTGCCCAGGCAAAATCGAAGCTTCCGACCTATGACTTCAGGAAATATGAGACACAGATCAATGCGGCGATTGCCAGTGCCAAGACACATGTCCAACTGGCACAGAGCAAATTCCGTGCGAACGATAAGGAAGGCGGATTGACCGAGGCAGGAAATGCTTTGAAGATCTGCAATGACTATACGGAAGCCTTGAATCTGATCAAGGCAAATCCGCCCGCTGCGCCGACTGGCATGCAGGTTCTTGGGGATAAGGATGGAGCCCATATCAAATGGAATCCACTGCCTCAGAAGAATATCTCCTATTCCATTCTTCGAAAGACAGGCGTCATGCCCAAGGCGGATGATGATGGTTCTTTGATTGCAGAAAATCTCACCTTGACGGAATTCATCGATTCCTCGTTGGTTTCGGGTGTTCCGACCTATTATGCGGTCTTTGCCGATCGCTTGGGTGTGCATTCTCATATCGCCACTTTTGCAAAGCCGGCCCTCATCTTCCTAAATGTCTCCAATGTCCATCAGGAAATCAAGGACAATGCCATCCGCGTCATCTTCAAGAAACCAGAGGGATGCAAGAACATCCTGGTTGTGAAAAAGGATGGCTCGATTGCCCCAAATAGCCTCACAGACGGAGAAAAAGTCGAAGTCAAAGAGAATGCCTTTGAGATACTCGATAATAAGTCCGATGTCTGCTCTTTCTATATTGTCACGGAATATGCGGTCAATGGAAAAAAAGAATATTCAGCCCCATTGAAAGCGACTTATCGCAAGACATCTCTTCCGAAGCCATTGAAGATTGTCTCGACGGAATCGAAAGGAAACGGCACACAGTTCATCATCCAATATGAGGATTTCCCGCCGAATCTGGATATCGAACTCTACGCTTCGGATAAATGCTACGACTTCGAATTCGATACGCCGGATGAAAATATCCATTTCCAGCAGAAATACAAGAATCTTGCAAAAGCCTCTTTTATCCCTGCGGATAAGAAGATCATCTATGAGATGGAGCCGAACAAGATTGTCTGGCTCTATCCGGTCGTCAAGAATGCCGACCTCTATGTGATCTGCAAGCCGGTCATGGCCAATTCCATCGTCGGCATCGAAGCCATCAATGTCATTGCCAAGGAAGGCGCCCTCACCATCGAAGGAAATGTACATAGCGATACAAGAAACATCATCGCCCTCATTTCCATGAAGGATTTTCCGGAGAGCCTGGAAGACAATGACAAGGCAATTCAGCGCAAGACAATCAGCAAGCAGGAATTCGACCGTGCCAATGGGTTCAAGATGAATCTCACTCCGGGCAAATATTTCATCACGCTCTTCTTCGAATTTGTGGAAAATAGCCAGACGTTCTATTCCTCGCCGACCAAGCTTCCTTTCGCCATCAACTGTCAGAAGAAGATACCTCTGAAATGTGCCATCGAAGGAGAAATCGATCTCTATCACAAGAAGAAAATCAAAGTGAACTTCAAGTCGGAAATCAAGGGAAGTGTTCCGGATTGTGAAATCTATGTTGGATTTCCGCGTCCCCAGAGCAAGGCAAGCGGCATGATGCTGGCTCGCGTTCCGGGCGGGGAATTGAAGAAGAAGCTGTTCAAGCCGGATTACTATTATACGGCGAATGTGGAAGTTCCGCCTCTTCCGAAGAAGGAAGACAAGATTGCCATCTTCTTTGGCGAAAAGGATTCCGAAGATTTCTACATTCAGGTCGTCGATAAAATTTAGGAGGCAATGCCATGGGTCTATTTACGAAGACATTCACCTGCCCTTTCTGCTATGGTGAACATTCTGATAAAGATTGCATCTTCCGCTGCACATATCACAGGGGAAAAGCAAGTGGGTGCGTCAAAGGATTTGCAAAAAAACCGGATGAAACTATTCCGAGCAAATATATTCCGACCTGCATGAAATGCAAGGATGCGGCATTGATCCGCTATTGCCCAACCAAGACGGATATGAATGGAAACCCCTATGTGATTCCTGAAAAAGCCGTCAATGGAAATGGTTTTCCAATCGCCTTGATCGGTGCTAAGCAGTCGGGAAAATCAAACTATATCGCGGTTTTGGTCGATACAATCAAATCGAAGATGTCCAGAAGCATCACCTGCTCTCTTCAGTTCTGTGATCAGCAGACCAGCGACAACTACAAGAAAATGTACTATGATCCGCTCTACAACAACAAGACAGCGGTCAATGCGACAGACGCGAATGTGGAATTCCCACCGCTTCTTTATACCATCAACTTCTTCGATCCAAAGAAAAAGAAAATCAATGATTCTGTCACCTTGTCCTTGTATGATACCGCCGGTGAAAACTTCGACAACGACGAAAGTGTCGCTTCCTATAACGATTATATTTCCAACGCAAAAGGCATCATCATTCTTCTGGATCCTCTTCAGGTCGGACCAATCCGTGAAAAACTGGAAGGAAAGGTCAATCTTCCTGACAAGAACTCGGATTCGGATGAAATTCTGACACGTATCATCTCCGCGATTCGAAATAAAAAGAAGCTGAAGGACAATCAGATCATCGATGTCCCGATTGCCTTGACCTTCACGAAAATGGACGTTCTCATCCAGTATGCGGATGAGCTCGATCTGCCAGAAATCCTCAAGCATGATTCGACACATTTGGATAAAGGCGCCTTCATGGCGGATGACTTCCAGTCGACGGACAGAGCCATTCGGGACTTAATCGACACCTACCTGACTGGAAACCTGGAGGCACAGTTGAGAAACTTCTCCCATGTCGCATTCTTCGGTGTTTCCTCCTTTGGTGAAAACCCTGCGGATGGCATCACCCTCAGCCAGAAACCCCATCCTTTCCGCATTCTTGATCCTCTTCTCTGGCTTCTGAGTCTCGAAAAATATATTAAGACGATTAAATAAGGAGAAAAAAGATGAGCAAAACTATGATGGCATCGCAGCTGATTTATACTTCCTGGCCGAATGGCGCTTCCCAGAAGAAGGGTTTCATGGTCTATTCCAAATCGGAAGATATCACCCAGGAGGAAGAAACGGAAATCGTGGCTGCTTTTCGATACGTTGCTCCAAGCGGCCTTCCCTTCGCTCCGACTCCAGAGCAGGTTCAGACCCTCTTTCCCATCATGTATGGCTTTGTGAAGCTGACGAGCGGACGGTATGTGATTGCACAATCCGCCTATATCGGCCAGGATTACACAAAGCGATATGGAAACTATATGATCCATGCCTTTGTCTTTGATGAACCCTGTTCTTCCTTTGTTCTTCCTTTGTGGGGTTCTTCTCTTTTCAAGAGAACTTTGACAGATGCGGAATTGAATGCTCCTAAGGCTCCAGACTTCCTACCGAAAGTCAAATTGGAAGATACCTATGATGTTTCGAAGGTTCCGCCTTATAGAGGGGATAAATCCTTCTTGGCTTCCTTATTGGAAATCCATGTTTCCGCTTTGACGGGAAATAAGAAGATGAATGTCTTTGTGGACATGAAGGATATGTCCAAGACTTTGCAGGCACTCTATTTCTGCTTAGGAGATTCCATCAGAGAAAAGACATTCTTCACGACTTATCTCTCGGGTGATCAAAAACTCTACAATCTCATGGCCCGTCCAAAAGAGCAGCTTGCTTCCTATGCGAATGGAATGAATCCTCTTTTGGTCAATGTCTCCTTGAGCAATTACAAGGACCAGCTTTCCAAGGATGTTTCTTCCTATACCTCTTTTGTTGTCGATTTGTTCAGCACGGATCCAGCCAAGATGGCTTCTATCCTGGCAGAACTCGATACCTATGTTTCGAAGGGACTTGTCAGCAATCTGGATGACGCCTGTGTCTTAAAGAGACTGAAGGATGGCGAATTCGACGCTGTCCCATCCTGGGCATGCCTTGTCAGATATCTTCAGAGCCTCGGAAAAATCTGCCCAATCGATTTTCTTGAGAGAGTCTATTTGTATGCCATCGCTCATTTTGAGAATGAGAAACTGGATATCTATGAATATTTCTTCCCACTTTTCTCCGATGAGAAGAAGAAAGAAATCTTCCAGGGGTACTATAAGGAGAATTCCATTTCGAGATTCGCTCCTTTCCTGAACAATTCAGTTGAGAAGAGCACGATTGCTTCCTATGCTGTTTCCTACCTTCTTTCGGAAGCAAAGACGAACCCATTTCTCCTAGAAAAGGCTGAATATAAGCCGATTGTTTCTTTCCTCTTTGGAAAGATCGCTAAGGAAGAAAGACAAAAGCTTCTCTCTCTTGTCTTCAAAAATCTGTATGCAAAACAAGATGCCTACTTCCTTGAAGCCTATCTTCCTCTGATCAAGAAGGAGATGGAAACGGATCATGGATATGCTTTCTCCCTCTATCAGGAAAATGAGGCGGATGCGAAATCCTATCCGATGGAGATCAGGGCGAAGTTCAATGATTTTTTCTATCCCTATGTCGGAGACAAAGAGAAGAAAACCATGTGGGGAGACTACATCAATAAGGTCCTGCAGACAAACAAGGATGTCTCCTTGGAGAGACTTCTTGATAGCAAATTCGGCGACAAGAAAGACGGAATCGCCATCATGGAAAAATTCATGGATCCGTTCATCGCTGCCTATAAGAAAGACCATCCGAACCTGATCCTCGATTTGGAATTGGATCTGCTTTCCAAGAAGGATATGCGCTACTTCAATGATGTCCGTGACTATTATCTGGAGAACATCAAGAGCAACCAGTATGTTTCTTTCCTGAAGAAGGTCAGTGCCATCGATGTCTCCCTGAAGAAGAAACTCTATGAGGCGCCTTTGAAGGACCAGACAATCTGCAAGGAAAAACTGAATATCACGCCTCAGGGACAGTTCAACTACATTTCCCTGCTTATGACGGATAATGACCTATTCGATGTCATGCCCTATTGGGAAGCCTTCTTCCTGCTTGAAGATCTCTTCCCGGCGAATGTCGCCTCCTTGGAGAATCAGCTTATCGATAAGCTTGTCCATGATCCGCAGTTCTCTTCGAAACTGAAGAAGGATGCCACTTCCTATCCGCGGGCAAAGGATATCTTTAGCAAGATTCAGGTCAAGCAGTTTGAGGAAGCGCAGGTTGGCAGCATTGATGATCTTGTCAAACGCTACAAGAATGATATTCTCAGCAATCGCCTATTGGATGAGGAAACGAAAAGCAAGACCGTCTCCATCCTTTTGGATAAACTTTCGAAGTTATTGTCATCCTCGAAGTCCTCACCCGATGTGGCATTGAAAGCCTATGTTGAACTGAAAGATTTCACCATGGGCAATGATGCGAGCAAGAAGAGATTTCTGACGATTCTGAAATCCTGCTTCGATAGTGCTGCGATTGGGGATATCGACCGCCTCTTTGGCAAGAACAGCTACTTCGAGTCCTTGGCCTATGATCTTGATCAGGCTTCGATCCAGATTGTTTCTCTGACGCTTGTCAGGGAAGGTCAGCTCTTCAAGAAAAAGAGCAAGAGTGAAATCATGTCTCTGGCTTCAGGAAGAAAGTTCCTCTATCTGAATAAGAGTGTTTTGACACCTTATTTCCAGGATTTCTGCAGTCTTTATCTCGAAGACATCCTTTGCTTCTATTTTGATGGTGTTGTCGAGGATTCCTCGGCTGACCGGCTTGTCCTTTATGTCTTCCCCTTCATGGAATACAAGAAATTCGACAAGATGTTCGAGTCCATGCTCGAGAAGAGAGGTGATGCAATTTCGCTTATCCTTGGCTGGATCGATTATGAGTCGACGAGCCATGATTTCCGTATGAAGACGCTTCTTTCGGCTGTCGATCTCTACTTCAAGACGATGGACAAGAAGAATAGAACTGAAGTCTTCAAGCAGATGAAGGAGACAAAAAAACCGTCGGTTATAAATTATGTCGAGAACTATGAAAAGTCTCATAAAGGCTTCTTTGCCAGACTTTTCGGTCGATAAAAAAGGAGTGTATTTATGGTTAAAGAACCTGCCAAGAAGTCCTACTGGTTTGGAAGAGCCTATTCAGACCTTTTCCACACAATCATCAGATCTTTCATGTATGATGTCCGCGTGATCAAAGAGGACTGGGAAAAGATCTGCGATGCATTTTCCAATTTCCGTTTCGTCTCAATCTTCCACGGCTTCATCAATCTGTTGAGCATTCTCTTCATTGCTGTCTTCGGTTTTGCCTTCACATTGATTCTTTCCGTCATCCATATCTCCATCGTCGCTGTGATCATGTGCCTGGTCTATATCGGATTCATGTTTGTCTGGATGGTCGATGCCATCTATCGAATGATTCACGGCATTTCCTACAACTGTCCGCATTGCCAGCATAAGATCGCACTTCCGACCTATGTCTGTCCGCATTGCGGTGCCGAACATCGTCGTCTGATTCCTTCGAAATATGGTATCTTCCACCGCATCTGTGAATGCGGACACACGCTTCCGACGACGTTCATCAATGGAAGACAGAAACTCGAATCGAAATGCCCGAAATGCGGTGAACCGCTTCTTCATGGTATTAGCCGTGCCTATCAGATTCCGGTCATCGGCGGCGCAAACTCCGGCAAGACCTGCTTCATCAATGCCGGCATCCAGAAGATTGAGGAAACGGCAAAGGGTTATGGCTTGAATTTCCACTATGAAGTTCTTCAGGGTGATACATTGGATGATTATAACGCGAACAAGGAGAGAATGGCTCGGGGCTTTGTCCCTGAAAAGACATCCGACATGCGCATGAGATTCTACAATTTCTTCCTGAATGGCGTCGGCGATAAGATCGAGAATCAGATTTCCATCTGTGATATCGCCGGTGAATCCTTCGAAAGCGCGGAGAATACACAGAATCAGGAAGGCTATCGATTCTCTGATGGCATGTTCATCATCATCGATCCATTCTCGATTCCGGATTTCAATGAGAAAGCCAAAGAGGAGATGGGAGATGATTATCAGTATGTAAATTGCTCGACGCAGAATGTTTCGGACGTCTTCAATATCACCAATATTGCCATCGAACGCATTCGCCATTCCTCCAAGAAGGCAAGAGAACTTGTCGCGGCGGTTGTCTTTGTCAAGACGGATATTCCTTATGTCAATGACATCGTCGGTGAAAATGCGATTCAGAAGATGATGGCTGACAATCCTAGCCTCAGCTACGAGGAGGCCTCCAACCGCATCGCAGAAGAATTCTTCTCTTCTTATGGCGAGAATTCCATGCTTCTCGAACTGCAGAATAAGTTCTCCAAGATCGGCTTCTTCTCCGTTTCTGCCTTGGGAAGAAATGATTTTGAAAGAAAATCCTTCGAATCCGTCAATGTCGATAAGCCGATGTACTGGCTGCTTGAGAATATCACGAACATCCGCCGCAAGAAGGCGAAGTCCGCATAAAAGGAGGAACAGGTTATGGATGAATTTATTGAGTACTATTTTGGACCTCTTTTCCACTTCTTTGTCGATAATTTCTGGCTTATTCCGACCATTGTCGGTTCGGCCATGGTGATTGTCTTTATTGTCTTTCTGATCCTTGGAATCAAGAATGGTAAATTCAGCTATGAAGGTTTCTTCACCATCGCTGTTCTGACGCTGCTCGGATTGGTTGTCCTTTATTCCTTTGCTGCATTCGGCTTTGCCTTCGGAAGAAAATGGAACGATCTGAATTGGACATTCTGGACGAACTATGTCAACTTCACGTGGGAACAAAACTGGTATAAAATCATTCTTTGTATCATCGCTGGCTTATGCGCGCTCGGTGGCGGCATCTTTGGCGCGTGTGATGACCGTGGTGTCGTCGGTTTCATCATCGGCTTGCTACTTGGTTTTTTGGCCGGTGGGCTTGTCGCTGGATTGCTCTGGCTTGTCATCTTCGTCTTATATGTCGTCGTCGCCTTCCTGATCCAGTTCTTCATCTGTATCGGTCTTGGCTTTGCCGGCTGTGGTGTCTCCATTGTGAAATTCTTCCAGCTCAACTGGCTTGTCTCCGCAGCCGTCTTTGTTGCCCCGGGTCTCTTCGTCGGTTTGATTGTTTCCTTCAAGAACTACGTTTCCGCTCTGAAAGATACCTTCTCTCTTTCTCTTTACGTGAAACATAAGTCAGTCAAGATCAATCCATAAGATTGTTTCTTAATCGTTCAGGTGGTAGCCCGTCAATGGGTTATCACCTTTTCTTTTTGGAAATCAAAACCGCTGATCTTTTATGTACAGTTATGTACAACATATGTACAGCAATGTACAACAGATCAGCGGAATGACTTTATGGATTTGGTGTGGAGTTTTTGTTGACGAGAACAAACTTGACGGTGACATAAATCTGATAGAGGAAATAAATCGGCAGAACAACCAATCCAGCAAGGACGCCAAGGAGAATGCCGACAGCGAGATAGATCAATCCGTACATGAATGGGTGATTGGAGATATAGGCTCGATTTCCGCTGACGGATACATCATAGGTGTTGTATCCTTTTTGACGTCCTATGGTTATCATATTGAACAAGAACCTCAAGAATGGAAGCAAGATAGGAATCAGACAAAGCGATGACCAGGCAAACCAGCTTCCGGACTGATCCTTGTTTTTGATGAAGTTGGCTAAGGCAATTCCCCAGATGACACCTGCTAAGACAAACCAAATACCTCGCGATACGAGGAAGAGAACGAATCTTTTCTTATCCATGAATGAACAACTCCTTTTCTTGCATCCATTATATCATATTTTGCATCTACTTTCATTATTTTTAGATAAAAATGAGAAAAAATATTTTTAGTCTTTCTTTATTTTTGATAAAAGAAAGGAAAACGCGGATACCTTGGATTACCCTTCTTGGAATATTTCTTTTTTGCAGGGTGATTTCAGGTATCTGGAAACTCAAAATGAATATTCTTGGGCTGAATTTGCTCGTTTTACGAAGATGAAAATTGCTGGGGAGAACGCTTCAAAACAGCAATTGGGGCAATGCCTTTTTTGTTTCCTATATGGCTTTGAATCATATCCTTCCTAGTGAAAAAGTCATCTGCGTTGCTCTGTATCCTGCACTTTGAGAGAAGATGAATTCTCATGATTCGGATACCCTTTCCAACGATACCCTTTTTCTTTCGACTTCGGTTTCGATGCCTGTAATGATTCTTTTATAAAGACAACTTCTTCGATATGCTTGAGTTGTGTTTTGATGAAAGTTTTGATTCCATATGAGATAATCGAGAAAAAATTATGTTGATTCTTTTCACTGCATACGTAAGCTGATTGGAATCGAACACAAGGATGTTTCTATATGTGGAATCACGCTTTCTATGAATATATTTATAAGTCGGAAGAAATCTCTTTTTCTTCCTCTTTGGAGATTATCTCTTCTGCCTTTATGAATAATGAAGATCACTCCAATGACAAGAAAACCCAGATAATCATTTTCTATCGTTTTGAGGATGATGAAATCTGTTTTCCAAGCGGCTATCAGGGAGAAGACATCATGGTCGAAAAAGTTGCCTAAATTATCATTGAAATTGCTAAGCCCCATCATTAGAATATTTACAATAATTTTGGAGGAAATGAAATATGATTATTTTGACAGGTCCATCTGCTTCTGGAAAAACGGCAACATGTTTGTATCTTCAGGAACATTTCGGAATCCGAAAAGTAATCACGCATACCACCCGCCCGATGAGAAGAGGCGAAAAGAATGATGTCGATTATCATTTTGTTTCGAAGGAGGAATTCCAGAGAATGATCGACAATGACGAATTCATCGAGCATGTCACATTCAATGGAAACTGGTATGGAACATCCAAAAAGGAAGTCGGCATCGATAAATGCATGGCTGTTGAAATCAATGGAGCCATGACGTATAAGTCCTTCAATGATCCCAAAATCGTCCTGTTCTATATGAATCTCGATGAGGACACCTGCCGTGAGAGAATGCTCTTGAGAGGAGATGATCCCGTCAAGGTGGAATCGAGAATCCAGAATGACAAAGGCTCGTTCCATCTTTCCGAAGAACAGAAAAAGAAAATCGATGTCAATGTCGATACCAAGAACCACAATCTTGTCTCGGCTTCTGAATATATTTATAAGAAATATATCGAAATCCTCAAAAGCCGTGGCATCGATGTCTCTTCGCTCAAATAAGAATTATTTGGCCATACTCCTTTGCTGGGGCGTGGCTTTTTTCATGCAAAAAAGACGCTCAAAGGCGTCTTAGTAGGATCTGATTTCGTTTAGCGGGATGTCTCTTTCGTCGAAGGTCAGGGATTTGTTTTCCTGGAAGTCATAGGCCACACCGATTGTATAGATGAAGCCTTTTCGGCTGGAAAGATAATTGTTGTAATACTGTTTTCCGTATCCGACTCTTCTTTTTCCAGAGAAGCCGACAAGGGGAACGATCATGAGTCCGGGCTGGTCGACGATATTCTTCGGTTCGAACTGCGGTTCGAGAATCTTGAAGCGGTCGATCCTGAAGTTCTGTGTCCTGTTGATCTGGCAGAAAACCATGTCACCGCTGGAGAGAATGACAGGAAGACAAACAACTTTATCATCCTGCAAGGCTTTGACAACCAAATAGTTTGTGTCAATCTCGTTCTTTATCGGAGAATAAAGATACAGATACTTGTTCTCTCTATAAATCGGATCATTCACGATGTCCTGTGTCATGATTAGAGATTTTTCCCGGATGAAGTCTGGTGTCAGCTCGCTTCTCTTCTTGAGAAGTTCCTGACGTATCACGTTTCGATTATCCATAGCCTTAAAACTATATAGGAATGGGTCTCAAAAATCAATGTTATGAAATCGCTTTACCGAACAAAAAATATCCAAATGCAAAGAAAAATGAAAACCACATCCTCTGTCAATGGATTGCTTTTTTGATTTTGGGAATTCCTGATTTTTCTCTTTTTGCTCGATTTGTGGATGATTGGCTTACTTCCTTGCCATATCTATCTTGAATGAAAAATCAAGTTGCTTACTTTTTCTGAGGGATTTCTTTTTTCGTCTTATACTTGAGGCATGAAAAGCGAGAACCGTGATATCTTAGCCATCGATCTGAAGTCCTTCTATGCTTCGGTTGAATGCCTCAACCGGAACATGGACCCGTTTACGACGCCCCTTGTCGTCGCCGATGCCTCCAGGGGAGACGGAACCATTGTTTTGGCTGCGAGTCCCTTCATCAAGGAAAAGTATCATGTGAAGTCAAGATGTCGCCTCTATGAGGTGGATAAGAACATCCCCGGACTCATCATCGCCATGCCTTCGATGCAGAACTACCTTGATGTGTCTAGTCAGATCAATTCCATCTATCTTGACTATGTCTCGGAGGAAGATCTTTTTGTCTATTCCATCGATGAGAGTTTTCTTGATTGCACCCATTATCTGAAGAAAGGGAATGATACTCCGGTCAGCTATGCCAAAAAGATCATATCGGATATCCGGCATAAGACAGGACTCACGGTCACGGCCGGCATTGGAAAGAATATGTTCATGGCCAAGGCCTGCATGGATATCGAAGCAAAACATAGCCCAGAATTCCTAGCGAAGTGGGACTATGAAGATATTCCGAAGCATCTATGGAATGTCACACCGTTAAGCAAGATGTGGGGAATCGGAAGCCGGCTTGAGAAAAGACTGAATGCTCTTGGTTTCCATTTTGTCGGAGATATTGCCTGCAGTGATGTCTCCTATCTGAGAAAGAAACTCGGCGTGATCGGAGAGGAAATCTATTACCACTCTTTGGGCTATGATGATGCTCTTCTCCAGGAGAGATATGTTTCGAAGAATCATTCGCTTTCTGTGGGTCAGGTTCTTCTTCGTGACTATTATCCTATGGAAATGCCGATTCTGATTCGGGATATGGCAGTCGAACTCTCCGACCGAATGTTATTGGATGATGTCATCGCCAAGGATTTTCTTCTCTATATCGGAGATAAGAACCATGGTGGGGTTGCACTCCGATTCGGATTTTATACGCCGACGGACAGTCAGGAGAAAATATCCCACGCCGCAGTTGAGAAATACCAGGCATGGAAAAAGAAAAATACAGGAGATGAATACGATGGGATTCTCTTTCGGCAGATCAGCCTTGTTGCCTTGGATGTTCTTTCTCGGAATTGCTATCAGGCTTCTCTGTTCGAGGATTATGAGGAGGACTGCCGATTGAGGACACTGGAAAAGACAATGCTTGCGATTCGTTCGCAATATGGGCCCAACAAGGCAATGCCTTGTTCTGCTGTCAGTCTATCTTCGACATTTTTGACAAGAAGCAATCAGATAGGAGGTCATCATCGATGAGAGGAATGAAAAAATGGATGCCGTTCAAGTCCCTGAAGGGACAATACGAGACGCTTGACAAGATGAAGAACGAAAGAAAGAAGCAGACGATGCCGGAACTCTCCATCGACGAGATCGACGACCTAAACCGGGCCTTGACCACCTTGAAGAAAGGGGATAAAACCAGCGTCACGTATTTTACGGATGGCGAAATCCTTAAGAAGGATGTCATCTTCCTAAGGTGTGATGGCTATTCGAGAACTGTTTTATTCAAGGAAGTGACGATTCCTTTTGCGTCTTTGATTTCATTTGAATAAAAAATCCGAAAAAATGACGCTGAGAAGAGAATATATATATGAGGAGGCGATTTTGACAAAAGAATTTCTTTACTTGTCGTCCGTGATTTTGTATACTACCTCTAGGCCTTTTTAGGCCATATACTTTCTTGCCGATTTATGATGTAAAATCGGCCGGAAGACCATAGGGAGGTATAGAAAACATGAAAAATTACGAACTCATGTACATCCTCATGCCGGAGCTTTCTGAAGAAGACATCAAGAACGAAAATGCTGCTCTTCAGAAGATCATCACTGACAATGGTGGAAAAATCACTGGTGTCAATGAATGGGGTATGAGAGACCTGGCTTATGAAATCAAGAAGCAGACGAAGGGCTACTATGTCGTTGTCAACTTCACCGCTGATGGTGCTGTCAACGCCAAGTTCAATTCCATTGTTTCTCTTGATTCGAAAGTCATGAGATTCCTTGTCACAGTTGCCAACAACTAATTGAAAAGGAGAAAGTAGAATTATGGCTGCAATCAATCGTTGTGTCTTAGTCGGTCGAATCGTAAGAGATCCGGAGCTCAAGAGAACCACTTCTGGAACTTCCGTGACTTCTTTCACGGTCGCTGTTGACAATCCCACCAAGACCGGTGGAGAAAAGACGACATCCTTCATTCCCTGCACCTGTTGGAACAAGACGGCAGAAATCGTTGCGAAGTATTGCTCGAAAGGCTCTCTTGTCGGTGTGGATGGAAGATTGAATCAGAGAAGCTATGAGGATCATAATGGTGGAAAACGCACTGTCGTGGAAGTCATCGCTGAATCGGTTCAGTTCTTGGAGAAGAAAGGTTCGAATGAGTCTTCCTCGTCCAATGAAGCGAATGATCTGCCAGCTGGTAACGGCGCAGAGAATTCTACCATCGTTCATGAAGGAATCGATTCCTCGGACGATGATCTGCCGTTCTAAGCTTAGGAGAAATTCCTGAGCGGAAAGGAAATGCGAACATGTTCCGCAGAGTTAAACCAAAGAGAAAGTTCTGTTATTTCACAAAGAACCATATCAAACATATCGATTACAAGGATACCGAACTCTTGAAGAAGTACATCTCTCCATCTGGAAAGATCACTCCGAGAAGAATCACCGGCACTTCCGCCAAGTATCAGAGAATGTTGGCTGTCGCCATCAAACGCGCCAGATTCATGGCTTTGTTGCCATTCGTTGCTGACTAATGAAAAACACACCCAGGGAGGACATCACCCTGGGTTTTCTCTTAGATGAATTTTCATGATGAATGACACTCGAAAGGGTGTTCTTTTTCTTTGACGAAGAAATAGATATCTTCTTCGGAATCCGTTCGACAAGGAAACCTACATTTTGGAAAAGTGGAAATTTAGGCTCTGATTTCATTGTAAAAGTGTGATTTTGCTGCATAATGAAGGTAAGGAAAGTGCATATCAGGAACTTATTTTTATGTTTATGTTTCATAGAAAAATAGAAGCGACACTCAATCAATATTGCGAGAACATGGATGACAGTATCTTGATCATCACGGGTGCAAGACAGATCGGGAAAAGTTTCATCATCCGAGAGACGGCGAAGAAGAAGTTCAGGAATTATGTCGAAATCAATCTGCAGGATGATTTCGATGGTGAAAAGATCTTTTCACAGATCAAAAGCATCAAGGATTTTTATTTTGCAGTGACCTCTTTATATGGAGATAAGATGAATGACGTCCAGGATACGATCTATATAATCATGTTTCTTTAGGCTCTCTTTTGATTCTTTCTCTTCTTCATCCAGTTCAGAATGAGGGTATAAAGAAGGCTTCCTGCGACAAGGAAGGAGAAGAAGAGAATCCATGCGGATGGATTTTTCACCAGCGAGACAACCGAGGGGCAGTTCCATGGCTGGAAGATTTCCTTGAAGAACTGGCTATGGAAGAAATGCCCGTCTTCGGAATGGAACATGGAGAAGGTCGTGACTTTCCCGCCGATGAAGCTCGTCGGAGAGAACAGGCCGGAGAGAATGGCACTGAGCAGGGAAACGAAGAAGACAATCAGACGATACCGGTTCATCTTTCGGCACATGTTGAACATGACGATGAATCCAGAGAGGGTCGTGAGAAGGGAAATCATGCTGCTGACATCATGAATGGAAAGAAGCGGTGTGCTTCCAAAGAATGTGGGAATCTCATACATGAGAATCGGAATGAGGCTGCTGATGGCCATGAAGATTCCAGAGAGGATAGCCTTGTAAAGGACGTTCTCTCTAAAGGTGCCCCGTATAGGTTCCTCGCTGGACTCCAAGGACAGGAGGAATCCACCGATGGTGATGACGCTGAACTGCATCATATAGAGATTTTCGACGCTGAACCACATCTGGCCTCTCTTGAAGGGGATGAGAAGAAGAGAAAGAAGAATGAAGCAGACAGTCTTCATCAAGAAGAGTGTCGCAGAACGTTCGATATTGTTGACAACGCGTCTTCCTTGGGCGACAACTTCCTTCAGATGAGAAAAATCATTATCGAGGAGAATCAAATCAGAACATGCTTTTGCAGCATCTGTCGCATTGCAGAAGGAAATCGATGCATTTGCCTGTCTTAGGGCAAGGATATCATTGACGCCATCACCGGTCATGGCGACATTCTTTCCTTTTTCCTGCAGGGAAAGAACGATGGCCTTCTTCTGCTCGGGACTCACTCTGGCAAAGATGGTATATTCTTCGACGATGGAAGGAATCTCTTCAAGGGAGATATTTTCCATGGAGATGACTTTGTCGGCGTTTTTCACAGAACATTTTTCAGCAATCTTCTCAATGGTGAAAGGATTATCCCCGGAGATGATCTTGATATCGAGATGGTTTTTATAGAAATAGGATAATGTCTCTTTGCAGGAAGGACGGATTCTATCCTTCAGGATGAATAATGCAAGAACCTGATCCTGTCTCAGAAAGGCAAGGACACGGTTTCCGTTTTTGGCTTCCTCCATGGCAGAGGAATAGAGGGCTTCTTCCTTCTTGAGAAGATATTCCGGTGCGCCAAGCGTCAGTCTTTCTCCTTCTTCGAGCAGAAGGGATGAACATTTCTTCTGGCTGGAGAATGGCTCATAGGTATAGTTTTTGATTTCCTCCATGCCATATTTCTCCTTTAGGCAGGAGGCGGTCGGATTTGTATCGGTGGAAGCAAAATTGAATTTTCGGATCAGGGCGATGATTTCATCTTCTTTGAGGGAGGTGATGATTCTTTCGACTTCCATGTTTCCATCGGTCAGTGTGCCTGTCTTATCTAGACAGATCGTATCGACTCTGGATAGATTCTCCAAGGAATAGAATTCCTGAATCAGTGTCTTTTCCTTGGCGAGCTTGACGATGGATATGGCAAGGGCAAGGGAGGTCAATAGGACGAGTCCGGTTGGGATGACGCCGATAGCAAAGGCGCCGTCTGTCAAGAAGATTCTTGACCATGTCGCAGCGCTGGAAAGATCATAGGTGATATTTTGTTCGCTAGACCAGACGGTGGGGTCATTTCCCCATCGATTGATCTTATAGACCAAGGTGAGGATGATGATCGTGCTCATGCATAAGAGAACGATGGCAAGAAATTTGATGAGTCGGTAGATGCTTTCGATCAGCTTCGATTTCTTCTTTGGAATCTCTCTGACCTGATTCGAAAGAGAGGAGGCATAGGTTTCATCACTGATTTTCTCCACTCTTCCATAGCCGTCTCCGACTAAGATGAGGGATCCAGAGTAGAGCATTTCTCCTTCTTTCTTTTTTATGGATGCAGATTCCCCGGTCAGAAGGGATTCATCTGCTTCCACACTTCCTTTCACGAGAATGGAATCACAGACGACCTGGCTTCCAGCCTTGAAATGAAGGATATCATCGCGGACGATTTCATCCTTGCTGATCTGGATTTCCTTTCCGTCCCGGATGACAGAGACCTTGTTTTCTGTGACGATGGTCAGTTTCCGTATCACTCTCTTGGAATGGATTTCCTGGATGGTTCCAATCATCGAGTTGAGAATCACCGGGATGATGAAGGTGAATTTGGAGAATCCGAAATATTTGTCGGCAATCTCCTTGTTTCCGGTGGCATTGAGGTAGATGACGAAAAATAGGAAAAGAGCTGCGATGCTTAGAAGGATGATGTTGAAGGAATTGAGGAAGTTCTTCAGGATGATTTCGAGATTGGATTTCTCAATCCTGTTCTTCTCTTTGTTGCTCAATCCGGCTTCGATTCGTTGGTTGACTTCTTCTTTCGATAAGCCTTCTTCCGGTGATGAAAGCTTTCTTTCGATTTCTTTATATTCTTTTTTCATGACTGCTATTATAGTGGAAAAAGAAAGAAATATCATCCTTCGGACAATCAAAAAGGATACTGTGAAGAAGCCAATCGTTTATTTATCGAGGTCGATGATCGACCAATATCCTACTTTCCTCGTGCCGACTCTCTTCAATAATCCTAATTCCTTCAATTTGCTGATGTTGTTGTTGATTGATGTAGGACTTATATTTATAAAGTTTTTCATCTGAGATACTGTGATTCGAGGATTCTTATAGATTTCGATCATTATCTTATTCATATTATCGGATAATGCTTTATCTTTCAAAAAGTTCTCAATGATTGATGTGTCATTCGTGATGAATGCTGCAATATCAGAGTTTTTATTCTCAACCATCGATGCTTTATTCTCAACTTTATTCTCAACTTCAGCATTTTTATTCTCAACCTTAGGTATTTTATTCTCAACTTTATTCCCGACCGCATTGATCCAATTGAATGGAATGGTAACACATATGGTATTTTCTCTGAAATCGACAACCTTCTTGCCATAATGTTTTGTGATCTTGGGAATGCCGCGTCCTGTTTTCTCGCTTATATGAAGCTGAAGGAAGATATTTGAAAGTTCTTCGTTGACGGGAACGGATTCACCTAAGAAAAATCCTTCGACGGTCTGGGTTGGTGCGAGAGTTCCACGGGAAAGGATTTCGATTCGATTCGAGAACACGGAAACCATAGGCTCATTGCCTTCAATCCATTTGTTGTGTAGGATTGCATTGATCATGGCTTCTCGGAAAGCTTCGTTTTCGAATAGAGATACTTCCTTACGCTCCACGACTCGATTCCTTTCATCGGCTTGAATGATGTTCAGAACATCACCATATCTTAATAGTTCATCAAGACTGTAGAGTAGGCAATTGAAACCGAATTCTCTCACAGAAAATAAAGCGGATGCCTTTGTTTCTCCGTCAAAGATAGCGACTCTCAATGGTTTATGAGAATTATCAGATAACAGCTGGGCTTGGATGTTATACGATCCATCGCTTGTCAATAGGTGCAAATTCTTCTTGAAAGTCTTATCGTTCAAGACGATTCCTTTTGATGCATAATAGACTTTGAGTTTGTTGAATGTCAAATCCTGATATTCGGATTTCGTATTGACGATTGTCGGAATTCCGTCATGAAGGATATGGAAAAGATAGGCTTCCCTTTCAGGATATTTTGATATTTTTTCTTTGCTTGATCCGATTCTCAGATAACGTATTCCACACCAATCGGTTGGAACCATCTTTGCAGCATTGATTTCCAGTATGACGAGGCTTTTGCCTTTCATTTCGAGTTTGTAGAATTCGAATTGAAGAGAGGGCTTGATGTTTCGTGCCAGGTAATGCTTCAACGGTTCGTGATGCAAAGTGTCTTTATCGTAATCGAAATTTGTTCCGATGATTTCATGAGTCTTATCATCGATGCCCCAAATGATATATCCGTGTTTCTTTCCGTAATAGGCAGCACTATTGGATAATGCTGATATATATTCACCTAATTCATCATCATTCTTGAAATTGGTCTTGAATTCATACTATTTTTTTCGTGCTTATATGATAGCATCAGCTCAATATCTTTTTTGTTCAGCATGATTATCCTCTTTTTATTCTCAACTTATTATAGAAAGAAACTTGAGAATAAGCTATATCATTGAAAGTGATTCTTTCAATGAAAAAGAGGAACCCGAGATTTCTCTTGGGTTCCCCTTTGTATTCCTACTGATTCTTACCAGCAATCATGTAAGTACCAACCGGTTTTGTTATTATCAAAGACATCGCTGTAAATTTCTTTGAAGAAGCTTGCCTTCTGAATGGTGTTGAGGACATCTTTCATATAGACGGTCTTATAGACGCCATCCAATTTCTGTCTGTCTCCATCCGGAGTCGCGAAGCAGAGATAGTAGTTGCCGGCATCGACGTTGTCAAGTCTTGTTCTTGTGACATTGCCATTCCAGTTGTGGTAAGAGGCAATTCTGAAATCGACTTTTCTCTTGTATTCGCCATGGACATCATAGTAGGTTCCGCAATAGTCATAGTCTTCACCATACCAGCCATATCCATCGGCATACATGTTCGCGTTGTACAAACCGAGCGATTTATCGAACAGATCCTGGTTGACTGCATAGAATCCAGCATATTTCAGGTAATCGATCAAGGTGTAATCCGGTGTGTAGAAGGCCTTGGAGTAGATTCTGAAATCTTCTGCGACCTGTGCGACGAAGTCTGTGTCTGGGACGTATTCGAGGGCAAAACGATCATAGGTGCCCCTTCGACCATCGCTGAATTGATACAAGTCTCTGATCAAGGCTTGACGGGAATCGCTCTCTCCAACTTTATCATCGATGTCGTAGGTCAATGTTGCCATACGTGTCGAATAGTCTTTGCCTGTCTTCATGTAGGTGACAATGCCTTTTTCTTTCTTTTCTTCGAGAGGCTTGAGCGTTTCGAGAGAAGTTTTGAATTTCTCGTTGACGGCGTTGACGGATGTCGCCATCGTGTCAATCATGCTCGCATAGCTCTTCTTGGAGATATCGCCCATTCCCTGGGTGTAATAATACATCTGGAATTTCGCCAGGTTCGCACAGGAGACAAGAATGCTATCGAGATAGGCTGCGAAGTTCTGGGTGTTCTGAATCTTCAATGATGACCAGGTATCATAGACACCGAGCGTTTCATCATAGTAATAGAAGATATCTTTCGATAAGTCGGCTTGGTTCGGCGTAAGAACAGTGTTTGCGAATTGAGTGACGAAGTCAGCGAATGGCTTTCCATCGATGATGAGCTTCGAAATTGTTTCGTTATAGTATCTCTTTCTTTCTGCTTCGACCTGTTCTTCTGTCAGGGAAGTATCATATTCGAGATTCACCAAGTCACAAAGACCATTCACGACGAAGTAGGAGCTATAAAGTGAGCCTTTCTTGGCGAATGTCAGGACTGGGTTGATAATATCTTCGCAATGATGCTGATCTTCCTGTTCTGCCAATGCGGTGATCTTTGCCTGGACGGCAGTAAGCTGTTCCTGGATTTTCTCCAAGGTCTTCGCGGTCTGATCTCTGAAGTCGATTCCACATTCTTTCAGAAGATTGATGACGACGGTCTTGCCATAGGTTGTGATACCTCCGGTGATCAAATCGCCACCCTTGGAAATCAATGCGTCGATGATCTGCTTGGTCGCGTCATCGAAGAATGGTTCTGCGGATAAACGGCGGTTGCCTCCATTTGTCAGTAAGAAGGAATTGTCGATCGACGAACTTTCTTTGTTATCTGAATATTCCGAAATGCTGGAAATTTCAGATGCGACGGAATTCACAGAAGCAACGGAGCTGGAGTTGCTAGTTTTGCAAGATGCCATGCCCATTAAAGTGACAGGAATCAATGCGGCTCGAAGTAATTTGTTCTTCTTCATAAGGGTTTCCTCACTTTTCTAAGAGTTACAAGTTCGTATGCTTTGTAACTCTTGCTTATATGATACACCTTTTTGTAAAGAATGCAATAGGAAAGTGAATAAATTTTACGAAAATGTAACTTGTCTATTCTATATGAAACATTTTTATATAAATTGTATCGAAAAGAATAAGGAAGAAGAGGAAATGTAGACTTACAGGATACCTAAAATCCCGCTATCTATATTTATATATAGGGGTGGAATCCTTTTCCTGGGAACAGAATCATCATAAAAAAAGAATCTCTCCGAAGAGAGACTCAGTGATTTTCCTGTTGGAGAACTTTCTTTTCGCTTTTCAAGGAATGATAGATAAGAATGGATCCGACGACATCCAAGACGAAAATGAATAAGAAGATAAAGGATAGGAGATTCATGCTCGAATGATAGAACTTTCTGGATTTGGCAAGGTAGAATATATCTAAGGAACTGCTTGAGAACATAAAGAGATAGGTAGAAAGAACACTGAGAAGCAGGACAATCGGGGCAGCAATGAGAAGGAAGGGGTTGATCATCAGGATGATCATGATAAGGCAGAAGACGAAATTCATGATGAACCAGGGTATCTGGATGATTTTGCATATCATGACCGTCATGGATGAATCCTTTACTTCATGAAGTGTCGATACGGCACCAAGGATGATGTTGATGACACAAAGGAGAAGAAGAATCGCTAAAGAGACAAGATAGGTGATGCAGAGGGCATTGTTGATTTGGGAGATGGCTTCTTTTTCCAGTCCGCTTTTATTGACGAAATTAGTCGAGAGAAGAGAGAAGATGGATACATACATCAGAATCGTCTGGATGATGATCAGCACTTTATTTGCTTTCATGATATTCTGTTTCCTTTTATTTACAAATTATAGTTAGCAGTTCAATAAAATACAATATTCTATCTAAAAATATCCCTTTTCCCATGAAAGAGGATACAAGCATGATGAATTCACATTTTTTGCTCATTTCGCTCGAAAAAAGAGAAGATTGCGTGAATGATGGTTTGTTTTGGCTAATTCCATTGAAAAACATTGCAACTTTGTTTTTTGCAAACTACAATATTACAAACTGAAAGAGAGGTTTATAAATATGATTGTCAATGCTACGAGAATGCTTCGTGCTGCCAAAGAAGGCCATTATGCTGTCGGGCACTTCAACACCAACAACCTGGAGTGGACAAAGGCCATTCTTCTCACGGCTCAGAAGATGAATGCCCCTGTCATCATCGCCACAAGCATGGGTGCTGGAAAGTACATGGGCGGATACAAGGTCGTTGCCGCCATGGTCAAAGCCATGGATGAATCCTTAGGCATCACCGTTCCGGTCGCTCTGCATCTTGACCACGGCAACTATGATGCTGCCAAGGCCTGCATTGAAGCTGGATATTCTTCCATCATGTTTGATGGTTCGAGTCTTCCTTTTGAAGAGAACATCGCCAAGACCAAGGAATTGGTTGCCCTAGCTCATGACAAGGGTCTTTCCATCGAAGCCGAAGTCGGTGCAATCGGTGGAACCGAAGATGGCATCACAGCCGATGGCGAAGTTGCTGATCCGGAAGAATGCAAGAAGATTGTTGCCTTGGGCATCGACTTCCTTGCCGCCGGCATCGGAAATATCCACGGCATCTATCCAGCCAATTGGAAGGGACTTCATTTTGACGCCCTCGAAAAGATCAATGCTGCCACAGGCAACATTCCGCTTGTCCTTCATGGCGGAACCGGCATCCCGGATGATCAGATTGTCCATGCCATCCATGATGGTATTTCCAAGATCAATGTCAATACGGATTGCCAGCTTGTCTTCGCTGATGCCACCATCAAGTATTGTGCTGCCGGCAAGGCCAGCCCAACTGCGGACAACCAGTCCAAGGGCTATGATCCGAGAAAACTTCTCAAGCCGGGCTATGAAGCCATCTGTGCCAAGGTCGAAGAGAAGATCAAGCTCTTCGGTTCCGAAGGAAAAGCCAACTATTAAGAAAATTACTGCCAGGAGAAATCTTGGCAGTTTTCTTTTGGCTAGAAAATTGTCATCCATGCAAAAAGGTCACCCGAAGGTGACCCTGTGTTTTCGGCTTTTTTCTCGACAATCGTATTCTCTATTCCAGGATGATCAGAGAATGTGGAGAAAGCTTGAGTTTTCCTTTCTCCTTGTCGATACTGGCTTCGCCGATGGAGAAGAGGGAATTTCCATGGAAGACGGCTTCATAGGTGATGTTGTATTTCTTGCTGGATGGGTTGATGGCGATGAGAAGTTTTTCTTTATATTTGTGCCGGACATAGACAAGGGGAGAATAGCCGCTTGTCTTGACGAGTTCGAAATCCGCGTCGTTATCTAAGGCGACATGCTCTTTCTTGAAAGCGAGCAAGGTCTTCAGAAAGGAATAGAGGGAATCCATATCTTCTTTTTCTTCGGCCACGGAGATTCCTTTTCTGTTGGGGTCGAGGGGAAGATAGAACTTCTTGGCAGTGGAGAATCCAGCAGTCTTTGTCTTGTCCCACTGCATCGGCGTGCGGCTTCCGGTTCTCTGGTATCCTCCTTCGACGGAGGTGAGATTTTCGACATATTTCATTCCGATTTCATCGCCATAGTAGAGGAAAGGAACATTGGGCATCGTGAACTGGAAGGTGTAATAGAACTTGAGTTCCTCCTTGGTGAGGAAAGAAGCGATTCTTTTTGTGTCATGGTTTCCGGAGATGATGGAGACGAATTTGTTGTTCTCGATGGCGGTATTATAGACATCCTTGAAATGCTCGAAGAAGATTTTGGCATCTTTCTTTTCTTCATTGAACTGGAAGTAGGGATGCTCGGTTCTGGCAAGAAGAGAATTGTAGGGGTTGAATTCATCCTGGAGGAGGAAGTCCATATCAAATCCAGCACGCAGGGACTGGCTTGGGTTGTTCCATTCGCTGACAAAGGCGGAATCCGGGTATTCCTGCTTGACGTCGTTGATGATCTGCTGCCAGACAAGGACGCTTCCTTCCTGGTCAGGATCATTCTTGACAAGCCATCCTGCCATATCGCAGCGGAAGCCATCGCATCCTTTTTCCAGCCAGAACTTGATGATTTCGATCATTGCCTTGATGGTCTTCTGTGGACCTTCATCCTGGATGGATTGTTCATAGTTTTCATGAGGCTCATAGAAACCATAGTTGAGAGCCGGCTGAATGGAAAAGAAGTTGGTCACGACAGCACCATCCCTTTCGGATATGCCTCTTAAGACAGGAAGGTTCTTCGGCGTTGTCCAGACCTTGTCTGTCCAGATATAGCGGTCGGAGTATTCATTCTTTTTGGCCTGGCAGGATTTCTTGAACCAGGGATGTTCGATGGAGGTGTGTCCTGGGACAAGGTCGAGAAGGATATGCATATTTCTTTTGTGCACTTCCTTGAAGAGCTTGTAGAGATCCTGGTTGGTTCCATAGCGCTTGTCGACTTTCAGAAAGTCGCTGACATCATATCCGGCATCATGGAATGGGGAAACATAGATCGGATTGATCCAGAGGGCGTCAAAGCCGAGTTCCTGGATATAATCGAGTTTCTTGATGATTCCGTTGATATCGCCGATTCCGTCATTGTTGCTGTCAAAGAAGGATTGAGGATAAATCTCATAAAAGCAGGCTGTGTCGAGCCATTTTGGGTGTTGATTCATATTCTTTGCGCTCCTTTATGGCAACAGGTTTCCTGTTGATGTGTATAAGTCGTACCAGTCTTCCTTCGAAAGAATAAGAGAAGCACCTTCAAGTGTTTCCTTTATGTGGTCAAGATTCGTGCTTCCGGTGATGACCTGAGTATCTTTGGTGAGCATAGATAAAAAGGCCGTGGCGATCATGCAGGGCGTCGCATGATATTTCTTGGCAAGTTCTTCGAGTTTCTCGTTGAGCTTGGGAAGCCTTTCCTTATTGAAGATTGAGCCTTCGAAGAATCCAATCTGGTAGGGAGACCAGCATTGGAGGGTAATCTTCTTTCTTTTCAGATAGAAGAAGAGTCCGTTAGCAAGATTCGGTTTCTGCTGAGGAAAATTCACATTGAAGGTTTCGCTCAATAAAGAAAGCTGACCCAAAGAGACCTGCAGCTGATCGACCTCGAAAGGAAGAGAGAATTCTTCCTGGAGATATTCGATCATTTCAGAGTCCATGTTGGAAACACCGAAATGATAGACTTTTCCTTCCTCATGGAGTCGGTTGAGGGCCTTGGCGATTTCGACATTGTCCATGAAGATATCCACACGGTGCAATAAAAGGGAGTCGACATAGGAAAGATTCATTCTCTTCAAGGAGGCGTTGACGGCTTCGATGATATGATCATAGGAAAGATCCATTGTTGTCTTTCCAGGCGTGTCGCGGATGATTCCGCATTTTGTCTGGATGAACATTTCCTTTCTCAGTTCGGGATGGGAAAGAAGAACCTGTCCGAGTTTTCTTTCGGCTTCATGGTTCAGATAGATGTCGGAGATATCAAAATAGTGGATTTTCATCTTCAAGCATCCCAAGAGGAGCTGATAGAGTTCTTCCTCGCTGAGCTTCTCGATTCTCATCAGTCCGAGAATCACTTTCGATTTCTGATATTCTTCTTTCATAGTATCACTCCATTTCTGTTATATCCGCAAAGATGGCATCGATGGCTTTCTGTAGATCGAGAGGTGATATTTCGATCTGAAGTCCTCTTTTTCCTCCACTGACAAAAATATGGTCGAACAATTGTGCGGTCTCATCGATGTAGGTCTGGAAAGTCTTTTTCATTCCGAGCGGAGAGCATCCGCCATGGATGTAGCCTGTCAGGGGAAGAAGCTCTTTCTGAGGAATCATTTCGATATATTTCTCACCGGTGACTTTGCTGGCTTTTTTTAAGTCGAGCGTTCCTTCTCCAGGAACGACAAAGACATAGTGCTCTTTGCTTTTCGATGTGGTGACAAGCGTCTTGAAAACTCTTTCGACATCCTGGGAGAGGATGTTGGCCACTTCCTTGCAGGAGATCGCCTTGTCTGGATCGTATTCATGAACCTGATAGGGAATCTGCTTCTGATCGAGAAGACGCATCGCATTGGTTTTTTCTATTTTTTCTTTTTTCGACATTATTCCAAAATCACTCCTTGGAAGTTTTTGACGCCGTTGTTGAAGTCGCTTGCGGACATCATCTTCTTTCCCGGTCTCTGAAGGAGATCGATGTTGACCTGCCCATCCTTCAGCTGGAGGATGATCTGCTTCTTATGGGAGAGAAGGATCTCTCCTTCCTTTCCTTCGACAAGATCATTGATTTTGCTCACATGGAAAATCTTGATGATTTCATCCTTGTTCTTGACATATCCGCCAGGTGTCAGGGAGAGCATTCTCACCTGGTTGATGAAGGAGAAGGTATCCTGATGCACATCGAGATGCTCATCTTCTTTTGTGATCATATGGGTGAAGGTCGCTTTTTCCCGGTCCTGTGGAATCGGCTTCAGTTCGCCCCTGAAATATTTTGGCAAGGCTTCTAAGGCAAGCTCGGTGCCACACTTGGAAATCTTGTCACACAGGGTTGTGTAGTTGTCTTCGATGGTCAAGGGGAAACTCTTTGCGGCATAGACATCGCCGGCATCCATCTCATGGACCATCTCCATGAGGGAAACACCGGTGATTTCATCGCCGTTTCTCAAGGCGTATTGCATCGGGGCGGCGCCGCGATATTTTGGAAGAAGGGAGCCGTGAAGATTGAGCGGCTTGTATTTTCCCATGGCGAGGATTTCATCATTGATGTATTGGCCATAGGCAAAAGTCAGAAGGAGGTCGAAATCCAGTGGGGAGAGAAAGTCATGCTCGAGGTTCAGCTTGTGTGGCTTGAAGACAGGAATCATGAGCTTTCTTGCCATTTTGGCGACTTCGGATTCCTCGACAGCATTGTGTCTTCCACGGATTTTGTCTTCTTTCGTGATGACAGAAACGATATTCAATCCACCGTTGACGAGGCCTTCAAGACAATCGGCGGCCAGCTTGGGTGTTCCTAAAAAAACAATTCTTTCATTCATAATGCATTCACTTTATTTTTACCTCAATATCTTATCATATCCTGTGATGCAATGTTCGATTTTCTCTATTGGGAAATCTTCTCTCTTTTCCATGCTGAAAGATATAAGGCAATCGCAAGAAAGGTACATATGACCTATTCCTAGGCGGTTGCCTTTTCCTCTTGAAAAGATTGTATAATATAATGTATATTATACATATGAGAAACACGAAATATCCGGAATTC